>CAYSXY010000019.1:0-35365 GCA_964435165.1 uncultured Rickettsiales bacterium | reverse complement strand
TCTAATGCTGCTGCCATTGCCCTCTATGAGATGTATAAAAATGTATAAAAGTTTAATAAAGCTGTCATAATCGTATGTTATTGTAGTGAGGTGGAAGAAGTATAATTATAAAAAGTTTAAGCATGGGTGAATATCAACTCTCAGAGACTGGCTATGATGATTTAATACAATGCCTGGGCGATCAGGATTGTCATTATTTTAGCATACTTATCCAAGCGCCTCCGGGTGATGATAATAATCTGCCTGGAATATATACACTAGATCATGATGACAATCGTAATTTTATTAGTACTGAATTGATTCCTTTTGAAGATATACAATCCTTCCTTTTTGACGAAGAAGGGAATTTGATTGATTCTCAGGAATTTGAGCGCCGCATGGGATGGCTCGAAGAACAGATTGATGCTGGAGTTGAGGCAATTGATATAGAAGAGTTTTATGCGCTGCCAGATCCTCAGACTGTACAATTTTTTGATTTCCTAACCGCTGATGGCATTACTATTGGCGATATGACGCCCGAGCAATTCCAGAACTTTATAGAAAATGCAGAGGCATATGGCCTTACAGAGCTGGATAACGGCACCGGTACATTGGACATTCCTGAGACGCAGGAGCGACTTGCCGCTTTTCTAGGTAATGTTCAATTCGCCGTCATTGATGGCGAGATACACCCCATCCCACGAAGTAATCCTCAGGTTGGCCTTATTTTGGATGGTATGTTCGGCGATGAGTATCGCGGCGGTGACACTCCGCCTAACCAGGAGATGATCGAAGATTTTGTTGCCATGCTTAATGAACTTGAACCGGGCAGCCCTGAATTTCAGAATTTTCTCACTTCAATGACTCCGTGGATTGAGTCGGACCGTGCTTACTTAGATGCATTTCTTGTGGATGCGTTTCTTGATAATGAATATGTTCAGAATAATTTATCTCCAGCCCATTTAACCGCCTCGCTGGAATTTATCGAAGGCTTGGATGGTGAACGTACCGTAACTGATATTGCTACCGATGATCAATATATAGCCGATGATGTGTCACATGAAACAGCTGCGACGCTCTATGAAGGCCCATTGGAAGACGTGTCTGAAGATGATCGCGTGGTAATTGAAGATATTGATAACCCTGAAGAAATCGACCCGGATGCTGTAGAGTTTGAAGAATTCCAGACTGATGATGTTGTAGAAGCTCAAACGGAACAAGAACAAGGCCGCACGGATGAGGAATTGGTAGAGCTCATTACCTCTGGTGAGGATTTGGATGGTTTAGAGCCGCCACTAACAGCTGAAGAACGCCGTCGTCTGGATCAGCTTGAACGTGAAGTGGATGCGATTGATCCTGATTCCTATGATACACCGGAAGATTTCCTCAGCCTTGTGATGGATATTATCAATGATATCTTCTTTGATGATAATCCGCGCTCGGCAGATGAGATTGGCTTAACAACCCGTAATATGGGCAACATTCCCGGTGCCGATGATCATGTAGCTGCTCTTGATGCGCGGCAGGCAGAAATCGATTTCCAAAACACGCCGCAAGGTGATTTCAGCCCGCATGCCATGGAGCAGATGCTCCTGCAAAATCTCATGGATCATTACGGTGTCGATCGTTTAGACGAATTGCCAGAGCATGGGCAGCGCATATGCATGCGTATCACGGGTGATGACCCTAGCGGGCGCAATGTGGATTATTCATCTCCGGAAGCGTTCTGCGCTACCTTCGATCAGTATTTAATCGGCAATGGCTGGGCCCACCCGGAAACGCTCATCGGCCGTGAAAATATGGTATTTGCCGATCACCATCCCGATGGTTATGTGGCGACGTATATTATGGGCGCACAGTCCGAGCTAGGGCAACAAATGCGGGCCATTCACGGTGGTGATATTGATCTCAGCAGCCTGACCGGCGTTACATGTTCCGATGTTACCGGAGACCTCGCTTCTCCAGCAAATGTCAGTGGATGTGAGACAGTTCGGACAACATATCTCGACTAAAATTCATTTACTCAAACCGCAGACAACCCTGTTACTTGCACTCTGAAACAAAACCCGCTAGACAGTCGATCCAGCCTGTTTGTGTGCCGGTTTAGCTCAGTTGGTAGAGCAACCGCCTTGTAAGCGGTAGGTCGTCAGTTCGAGTCCGACAACCGGCACCATCTTTCATTATTATTTTATAGCGCAGCGGCGGTTGCTTTTTTGGTATATATCCCGGCCCGCATGCGTGCCGGTGGCACCTTGTAAGCGGCCTCTAGAGGCAGGTCGTCAGTTCGAGCGTGAGAAACCGGCACCATTTTCCTCAATTCACATCATCGGACAAGGCGGATTGCTCTTTGTCTATACTCCGGCCCGCAAGCGTGCCGGTGGCGCCTTGTTAGCGGCCTCTAGAGGCAGGCCGTCAGTTAGCGCAAGCTACCACATTTGCGACAATGAATCATCAAAACCTCCGCTACGAAAAACAAAACAGAGTTTACAGCTTTATCATCACTATTTAGTTACCAGTGCCTAGCTATGCTCCGGCACCATTTGGCCTTGCTGTTTTGCGTAGCGGTTATGCGCTTCGGCCATTTGAGCAATTTGCATTTCCTGTGCTGAGGCTCCTTGCTGTCCATTGGCAAGGCCTTCAAACTCATTGGCGCGCTGGCCTTCCTGAATCATCGTACCATCGGCATTAATGCGTGTGCCGGGAATCCACTGCACCTGTGACTGACCTGCACCACGTGGTTGCGACTGCGCTGCCATTTCCGTGGCCGGACCACCATGCTGCATCACCCGCATAAATGGGTTGCGCTCTACATCGGCAACGCGTTGTTGAACACGCTCCAGAATCGTTGCTTTCACTTCGGCAGCGACTTCTTCTTTTTCTTTATCTTTCGGCATGGGGATGACACCTGTGCCAAGCAGATGCGCGGCCAGATATTCGGCCGATTGCTCCATCACCGCCGCGCGTTTTGCCTGCGGCTCATTAATAACAATATTGGAGATCATGGCATACATCGGATCAAGTGCATCGGCATAATCCGCCGTCTCACCACCCTTTTTACCACGTGAAATCACTACGCGCGCCGCAGCGAATAAGACATTTCGTGTTACAACGGTAAATTGCGTAAAGGGTGTCGTTTCTGACTGAAAGCCAAAGACGGCAGAAAATGGCTTGTCGATAATACCAAAGAACCCTTGCAACGCCAATGGCGCCTGCGCCAGATAGCCGTAGGCTTTATTCAGCGGATTTCTGCTGGCCTTGAGCTCATCGACCCGATCTTTCGGCAATTGCGGCACGGCCGCCGCCACCAAATCGGAAAAGGCACTCAGGAAACCACCAAACAGGCGGTAGTTAAGCAGCAATCCGTCTTTCACGACGTCATTTTCGCTGCTCGAGGCTTTTTTCTGAACTGTGCCTTCGCCTGCTTCCTGTGCCTCAGCATTTTTCACTGTGATGCCAATGCCCATCAGGCCCGCATCAAATTGCGGTGCAGTCTGCTGCGTCCCTTCACGCGACTCTTCATCCGATGCGGTCTGCCTCAAGCCAAGACGCTCAGACAATGCCGACAAACCACCGGCTTTATTAAAACGCTCCACTCCACCTAATGTCATGCGCGCGTTTGCATAGACGCCAAGCCAGCCGACAATGCCGATCGGGTCTTTCTGTACGGCCAGATGAATATCTCTAATCGCGCCACGCTGAACATTCTGCGACTGATGTGGCCCATTCCAGTTCTGGCCGACCAGTTGCATCTGCTGGCTGTCGAGATAACTCATCAAGCCGCGACTCATATCATTAAAGTCCAGCATTGCCTGGCCACCGCCATACATCAACTGGATAGAATAGGCACCGACATAGGTCAGACCGGCACTCTTATCATTTTGACCGGTTTTTTTGAGCGATTGGCGATCCGCTTCTGTATAAGTCAGTGTCTTCAGTTCAAAACCGGGTCCTTTTCCACCTTCGCGCTGCTGCACGAAGCGATAGGCCTCGGTCTGATAGAGATATTGATCGCCTTTATTATCAAAAAAGCGCTGATATTCGTCTAACTCTTCCTTAGTTAGCTCAACAGTCGGCGGCACAAACGCAGGCGGGATGAATTTTTCTTTGCTTTTGCTCTTATCGTGCGCTTCTTTTAGTTGCTTAACCTTGTCATCATAGGCTTTGCGTGCTTCTTCTAATTTGGGTTGGAGATCATCAAGTTTCTTTTTCACCGCTAGTGCAAGTTCCGACGGCTTGCCGTCATTCTCTTCCAGCGGCTTGTAAGGATGCTTGTCTAAATTATCTGCCAGATGGACTTCATAAAAGCCCTGCGCTGTCATCAGGCCAAGACCTGTGAGTGCCAGCATCGAGCCAAACTGCACCATATCGAATGGCTTGCGCGGTGGCATCAACCCATCTTTACGAAGCTGTCCATTGGAAATGCGCCTGGACGATTGTTTGCCCTCAACGAGTTCACATTCCTGCAGCAGTTCGAGTAACTGCTTATCATTTTGAAAGCTGGTGAGCCGCAGGACAGGCTTGCCTTGCTCCATATCGGCATAGGCACCCAGCCCTTTCTCCCCAACGGCGCGTTGCAATCGCTGCAATTTTTGTTGAAAAGCCGTGGCATCGCCAGTCTCAGGGTAATAGATGGTCGCTATATCACCGGCGGGTGAGCGATAGACCCTCACCTTGTCCAATGTTCCCGCTTGCCATGTGTAATCTCTGGCGCCCATCGATACACCTTATTGGTTATAAATTGCTACACTTATCAGTCTAAAGACGAATTGTGACAGAAATATAACAATAATCCACATTTGCCTGATAATGCACGTTTTTTCTTATCATTGATGCATTTTTTGGCTTTTTTGGTGGCATGGCGATTTAAATCAGGGCATTTTCCTCTTCATGATCGTTTTGTTTTTCCTGCTTTTCACCCTCTCTCTTCCTATTTCATCTGCCGTGGCAGATGCGGATTTGCGTGCGCCAGAGGCTGCCAGCACCATTTCGGAGCGCACCGCTGTTTACGGTGAAGAGGCCATGGTGGTCGCGGGCCATCCACTGGCCAGTGAAGCAGGCTTATCTATGCTCAAGGCTGGCGGCAGCGCCATTGATGCGGCCATTGCCGCGCAGATGGTGCTCAATCTGGTCGAACCACAATCATCCGGTATCGGCGGCGGTGGTTTTTTACTCTATCACGATGCACACCTTGACCACACCTTTAGCATTGATGGGCGTGAGGCGGCTCCCGCTAACACGACATCGGATATGTTTCTGCATGAAGATGGCACGCCGCGTCCTTTCAAAGATGCGGTGAAAGGCGGGCAATCGGTTGGCGTGCCGGGTATTCTGGCTTTGCTTCATCATGTGCATGCGCAGCACGGCACTCTGCCCTGGCAAGAACTCTTTCAACCAGCCATTGCATTGGCGGAGAATGGCTATGCCATGACCGAGCGCATGGAAAATAATATTGATTGGGCCGATCATGTGCAGGATTTTCCTGAAAGTGCTGCGCTATTTTTTACCCCAGACGGACAGGCGCATACTGCCGGTACCATACTCACCAACACTGAATTTGCAGAGACATTACGCCTGATTGCCACGGAAGGGATTGATATATTTTACAATGGTGAGATAGGCAAAGACCTCGCCGAGGCAGTTCAATCAAGCCCTTTTAATCCAGGCGCCCTAACGATTGAGGATTTACGACACTATCACATCAAAGAGCGCGCAGTGCTGTGCATTCCCTATCAACGCTATCGGGTATGCAGTATGGGCCCGCCAAGTTCCGGCGGTTTAACGGTGATGCAGGCACTTGGCATCCTACGCCATTTTCCGCTTAGTGATTATGCACCTGATAGCCCAACTGCCTTACATCTAATCACCGAAGCGCTGCGTCTCGCCTTTGCGGATCGTAACGCCTACATCGCCGACCCTGATTTCGTTGATGTGCCTGTGGCACAGTTACTTCATCCTCATTATCTGCGTTGGCGCGCCGGGCGCATTCGCTTAAGTCAGGCCATGAAGCAAGTAGCACCCGGATTGCATTCCTCCATGCTACGAGAGCCATTATTGCCGAAACAGCAGGAACCGCCATCAACAACGCATATCAGCGTCATTGATGCCAATGGCAACGCTGTTTCACTCACCAGCAGTATCGAATATGCCTATGGTTCAGGGCTTTCCGTACGCGGTTTTTTACTCAATAATCAATTGACTGATTTTTCATTCAGGCCCGAGAAAGATGGAAAGCCTGTCGCCAATCGTTTGGAGCCGGGCAAGCGCCCCCGCAGTTCTATGTCTCCTACATTGGTGTTTGGCCCTGACGGGAACATCATAATGATTGTTGGCTCGCCGGGCGGCGCACGTATTATCAGTTATACTTTACACACCATACTGAATGTGTTGGATTGGGAGATGGACATGCAGGAGGCTATTTCCTATCCGCGTATTGCGTATGCTGGCAAAACTCTTGAACTAGAAGCGGACTCATCACTTGCCTCTCGTCAGAGGGCTTTAGAAGCGCTGGGCCACGAGGTGACGCTGCGCCAACTTGTAAGCGGTGTTCATGGTATTCATGTAATCGATGGACAATTCGTCGGAGGCGCCGATCCGCGTCGAGAAGGCGTGGCACTCGGTCACTAATTAAGGTAATCATTATGCCCCTCTCTCCGTCAACTGCGACACTCATCAAGTCAACAGCCTCAGCGCAGTCGGTGTGGCAGCAGGAAACATTTGCCGCACGCGCGGCATGCCTCAATCGCGTTGCGGACGGTTTGCTTGCCAGGCAGGAAGAATATGCGCGACTTATCACCCGTGAAATGGGCAAACGACTGAGTGAAGCCAGAGCTGAAATTGAAAAATGTGCATCTGTCTGCCGGTATTATGCGGAACATGGGGAGCGTATGCTCACGGATGAGTCTATAGAGACAGACTATCATGCGTCATATGTTACCTATCAGCCACTAGGCATTATCCTCGGCATTATGCCATGGAACTTTCCATTCTGGCAGGTATTCCGATTTGCTGCCCCCACCCTGATGGCAGGAAATGGTTGCCTGCTTAAGCATGCCTCTTTGGTGCAAGGCTGCGCCATCGCAATTGAACGCCTGTTTGTTGATGCAGGCCTGCCAGCCTGTTTATTTACGCACATGAATATAGACCATGATGAAATAGGAGAGGTCATTGCCTCTTCTGCGGTTCAGGCAGTCACGCTGACAGGCAGCACGAAGGCAGGCAGAGAAGTGGCGTCCATTGCCGGACATCATCTTAAAAAAACTGTGCTGGAATTGGGTGGCAGCGATGCCTATGTCGTGCTGGAGGATGCTGATCTGGAGAAGGCCGCCGAGATATGCACGACTGGGCGTATGATCAATGCAGGGCAAAGCTGTATTGCAGCCAAACGATTTATTGTCACGGCATCACGGCTAGCGGCGTTTGAACACGCTCTGCTTGAGCGTTTTAATCGTTTGGTTATGGGCGATCCAGTGGATGAGCACACCGATATTGGTCCCATGGCCCGCGATGATTTGCGAGACGAATTACACAGGCAGGTGCAGGATTCTATTGCCATGGGCGCGTTGCTGCTGTGTGGAGGTGTCATTCCATCGCAGGAAGGAGCCTATTATCCACCGACACTTTTGACGAATGTCGTCCCCGGCATGCCTGCTTTTGATGAAGAGTTATTTGGGCCTGTGGGCTCTATTGTGCCAGCGCAAGATGAAATCGATGCCATTGAACTGGCCAATAATAGTGTGTTTGGTTTAGGCGGCGGCATTATAGGTAATGACCTATCGCGCGCAGAATCTTTAGCAAGAGATGAACTACAGGCCGGAAATGTGTTTATCAACCACCATGTGGTATCTGACCCCAGGCTACCGTTTGGCGGTATAAAAGAAAGCGGTTTTGGCCGTGAATTATCGTCTTTTGGTATTCGTGAATTTGTGAATGCCAAGACCATTGTCATAACAGAATCAAATTGAGGAATGTGATGAAACTCTATATCTACGACCATTGCCCTTATTGCGTTAAAGCACGCATGATATTCGGCCTGAAGAAACTGCCTATCGAACTGATTACACTCCTCAATGATGACGAAATGACGCCCGTGAGCATGATAGGCAAGAAGATGGTGCCTATTTTAGAAAAAGAGGATCGATCCTATCTGCCTGAAAGTATGGATATTGTCCGCATTATTGATCAGCAGGGACAAGCACGCCTACTGCATCCGGTGCCCGATGATAATCATGCGCTGAAAGATTGGCTGTCGGCGATACGCTCCCCCCTCTACCCGCTTGCCATGCCACGCTGGGTTGCGGCTCCACTGGAAGAGTTTTCGACAGAGGGTGCACGCGATTATTTCACTCGTAAAAAAGAAGCCATGATCGGTTCTTTTGCCGAACATCTGGCAAATAGCATGGCCTTGAAAGACGAAGCTAATCATTTGCTGGCTGATTTATCACCACTCATCACGTCGTCAAAAGCCGTGCATGGTACATTATCAGAAGATGATATTCATCTCTTCGCTATTTTGCGCAGCCTCTCTATTGTTGCTGGATTAGCTTATCCCGATGAGGTTGATGGCTATCGCCAAGCCATGGCTAAGGCATCGGGTGTGCCGTTGCATGACAATATTGCGCTGGAATAGTCCTATACCAACCCTAAAACAGGAAGCTATCCGGTTCGAGCCATGCTTCCCCTTGCACCGTAACACGCACATCATTTAATATCAGATGCACCGATCTACCACGGCTAACTATCATGCGTTCAATAGTCTCATAATCCGTCTCAAATGCCTGGATATCGATTTTATCCTCCTGATGATTAAAGTCTAGAATGCGATCATGACCATGATCATCAGGTGAAAAGACAAAGACATCAGCGCCATCGCCGCCACGCAATCGGTCATTTCCTATCCCGCCTTCAAGCCGATCATCGCCATTGCCACCAACAAGGCGATCACGACCACCACCGCCAATCAGCCATTCATCGTCGTTTCCTCCTCGTAGCCTGTCATTTCTGTCACTTCCCTCTACAATCACATAGGTTTTATCCGATTGCTGCGCCTCTGATGTTTCCGCAATCTCGCCTTTTTGGGGGCCGTTGATAATAGCTCCTAAATTCCAGTGATCGTTTTCCGTGGGCGAATGTGATGGCGATGATGCATGCGCCGTACTACGGTTTATCTCATAAAGAAGCGGCAACTCATGAGAGAGTGCATAGACTTCGCCGCTACCTAATTCCAGCAACTCCACTCTGCGGTTGGTATTTGCCGGGTCAAAATGATTAAAGACCAGAACCTCATCATCATTTCCATAACTGATCGATAAGTGGTTAGCCTGGCGCTCCAGCGTCATCTCCTGCGTTGTCCTCACATCGGCCATGATGAGCCTATCTTCTATCGACTGATTCTCACCCCCACCATATTCGCTGACGATGTCCTGGCCATCACCTGAATGAAACTGATAATGGTCGGCTCCTCTTCCTCCCATCAGTAAATCAGCACCTTCCCTGCCGACGATCCAGTCATTGCCATTGTCTCCCTGTATGATGTCATTAGCGCTACCGCCTTTTAATATGTCTGCCTGCTGCGTGCCGATATGTTCATTCACCTCGCCTGTGAGAAGTGTGTTAAACCCCAATGCATCAGCTGCAAGATCATCCAGCACAGGCGAACCTGTTGTTTTATCAACGATGCCAAAGCCGGCGCCATAATCCCATGCCGTCCAGCTAATGCCCTGCTCTTGCATTACCACGCGCAAATCTAACAAATAATCGATGCGCTGTTGCGGATCGGCACCTCCGAGCTGATACACACCAAATTCATTAAAATGAAGCGGAACATCATGTGTGCGCGCCCATTGTGCTGCCGGTGCAATCACTTTTTCGAGCATAGAGGCATTCCAGCCATCGGCTCCGTATTGTCGTATCCAGTCCGGCACCCAATGATAGGCAGGATCGGTCATTTCCTCTTCTAAGCGTGCCGCTATTTCGGCTACTGCTTCCGGCGATGAGGGATAGGGAATATCAGTCAACATTGCCGAAACAGGATCACCCCACTCTGCGCCTTGATGCGTAAATTGAAATGGCTCATAGAAATGCAAATTATAGATCACATTGTCATCTTCTGATGGCGTGGTTTCCGTCAGCGCCTGAATCACCCCCCAATCCTGCTCGCCCGAGCCATGCTTGAGGGACGTTGCCGTGATGATGGTGTGTTCCGGCGCCACCTGCCGAATGGTCTGAATCAAATGCTCCTGAATGGACTGCCAATGTGCAGGGTCGGCTATGGGTTCATTCGCCACCTCCAGCATCGTCAGCTCTGGATCAAATGTTGATAAATGCGATGCAAAATGGTGCCAAAAAGCGGTGACGTCATCCAATGCTGTAAGATCTACTACTTTTTGATCAATCTCGCCAAAGGGCGTCACCATCACAGCGAGATTATGTGCATGCAGCATCTGAATAGCCTCATCCAGCAATGCCAACATCTGCTCATTCAACTGCGTAGGGTGATTCCAATCGATCACATAGGCAACATCCACCGGCAGGCGTACATGATCAACTCCAAGCTGTTGCAGGAGAAGTATATCCTCCTCGGTAATATATTGCTGGATGGTGGTGATTGGGTCTCCGATATAGCCTTGCCAGAACCAATGCGATAAATTAACGCCGTGCTGGAGATGATCCAGCCGTGTCTGTGGTACCGTTGATACCATTGTGTGCCTCCCCTATGAATGCTGCCCCCATTCAGTCATTCATGGTTTCCATCATGGCACATGTAAGTTAATCACATTTAACTTTTCGGTCGTATTTAGGCTGTATTTGCTACGTAGTTATGCTTATTTTTTGCCAAATCATCAACAAGACCTTAAACAAAAAACGACATATCTTTACTGTATCTACAGTGTTTTTTCTTTTTATTTTAATTGTTTGAGGCGATAGTCAATCTCGTACCTCCCCCCACTAAAAAGCCGCTGAGAATTCTCAGCGGCTTTTCTTATGGTCTTTAGGTCTTTAATAATGACTCCTTAGAAGGGACGACGGCGACGTGGCCGTTCCTGAAACCCATCATCATTTCCTGCTTCGCGAGAATTATTATCCCGACGGCGTGAATTGCCACGGTCACCACCGCCATCACCATCACGCTTAGAGCGTCCACCGCCATCACGACGACGCGGCGGAGGTGAAGATTCGTAGCCCGTCATATCAACAGGCTCACCCGTCTCCTGGTCAACGGCACGGTAGCTAAGGCGTACTTTTCCGCGATCCATCCCAAGCACCTTCACTTTGATTTCATCGCCGGAGTTCAGTACGTCCGTCACTTTTTCCACACGCTCAAACGCCAGTTCACTGATGTGAACGAGGCCGGAATGATTGCCAAGGAACTTCACAAACGCACCGAAATCAACAACGTCGTCTACAACAGCATCGTAGATTTCACCAATTTCTGGCTCAGCGACGATATCTTCAATCATTTTCACCGCTTCAGCCGACGATTTTCCATCAACCGCCGCGATACGGATGGTACCATCCTGTTCGATATCAATCTTGGCGCCGGTTTTTTCGCAAATCTCGGTAATCACTTTACCGCCTGGGCCGATCACTTCACGAATCTTATCTTTATCGATAACGATGGTTGTGATTTTCGGTGCCGAATCTTTGAGATCTTCACGCGGCGTTTTGATTGCTTTCGCCATTTCTTTGAGAATATGCAGGCGGCCTTCTTTTGCCTGATCCAGCGCTTGCTGCATGATCTCTTTGGTGATGCCCTGCACTTTAATGTCCATTTGCAGCGCCGTTACACCCTCATCGGTACCGGCTACTTTAAAGTCCATATCGCCCAGATGATCTTCATCGCCCAGAATGTCGGACAATACGACAAAATCCTTGCCTTCCAGCACCAGTCCCATCGCAATACCGGCGACAGGCGCTTTAATGGGTACGCCGCCATCCATCATGGCCAGTGCACTACCGCAAACCGTGGCCATTGAAGAAGAACCATTTGATTCGGTGATTTCCGAAACAAGGCGGAGTGTGTAAGGAAATTCCTCTTTGGTTGGCAGCACTGCACGCAGAGCACGACGTGCTAAGGCACCATGGCCAATTTCGCGGCGTCCCGGAGCACGAAGCATCCCGGCTTCACCGACCGAAAATGGCGGGAAGTTATAATGCAACATGAAATGTTCGGTACGATCGCCCGTGAGTGCATCAATCATTTGCTCATCACGGCTGTTACCGAGCGTTAATGCAACGAGCGCCTGAGTTTCACCACGCGTGAAAAGGGAACTCCCGTGCGCACGGTGCAATGTATCGATCTCAGCGACGATCGGGCGTACTGTGGTCGTATCACGACCATCAATACGAATACCCGATTTAATGAGGCTTTGGCGTACGATGTCTGATTCAAGCTTTTTCACGATGCCTTTGACCAGAATACTGTCAAGTTCTTCACCCTCGACCAGCGCTTCATTCACCTTGGCGCGGATTTCATCAAGCCTGGCACTGCGCTCACTTTTGGACTGAATCGCATAGGCCGCTTTCATGTCTTTTTCGGCAAGCTTATTGACTTTCTTGACGATATCTTCCGGATAGCCGCTATCATCAATCGCCCATGGCTCTTTGGCACATTCTTCCGCCAGATCAATAATCATCTCAATGACAGGCTGCATCTGCTCGTGACCAAACATCACCGCGCCGAGCATTTCATCTTCACTCAGTTCATAGGCTTCAGATTCTACCATCAACACTGAACTTGCCGTCCCGGCCACCATCAATTCCAGATCGCTTTCCGCCAACTGGTCCGGTGTTGGGTTGAGTACATATTCATCATCCACAAAGCCGACCCGCGCACCGGCAATCGGGCCCATAAACGGAATGCCGGACAGTGTGAGTGCCGCTGAGGCACCAACCAGTGCCGCGACTTCTGAGTCGCTTTCGCCGTCATGCGAGACGACTGTACAAATCACCTGTGTTTCATTCTTAAAGGAGGAATGGAACATGGGACGGATCGGGCGGTCAATCAGGCGTGATGCCAGTGTCTCGCCTTCCGTTGGGCGTGATTCGCGCTTAAAATAGCCGCCGGGAATCTTTCCCGCAGCATAGTATTTTTCGATGTAATTCACGGTGAGTGGGAAAAAGTCGATACCTTCTTTCGGTGTTTTTTGTGCCACTGCCGTACAGAGAACAACCGTCTCACCGTAGGTTACCATAACCGCTCCATCTGCCTGCCGTGCAACTTTGCCGGTCTCCAGGGTCAGTTTGCGGCCACCCCACATAATTTCGCGTTTGCTTATATTAAACATCTATATTCCTTCAACTTACATGTTTCGTCTTTTCATCTAGCTTTATATACGAATGGAAGCATTACTTAAACAGATTTTCCATTCTTTCATGCCCTTACCACTGACGGAAGCCACCCCTCAGTTCACATGAAAAAGCCGGGCACCCCGCCCGGCTTTGTATTCTGGTGTGATTACTTACGGAGTTTCAACCGTTCAATCAGCGTGCGATATCGTTGCTCGTCGCGGGCCTTTAAATAATCCAGCAGGCGGCGTCGGCGTGAGACCAGCGTCAGCAAGCCACGACGCGAATGCTTATCTTTTTTATGATCCTTAAAATGTCCTGTCAGGTTGTTAATCCGCTCGGTCAGGATAGCAACCTGTACTTCCGGTGAGCCTGTGTCACCGTCTTTTACCGCAAACTCTTTCACAAGTTGCTGTTTTTTTTGTGCTTCAATCGACATCATCGACTCCTTATCATCATTATATGTTAAATACCCGCAATGTTTTAATGTGCGGATAATCCAGTTCACAAGCCGCAACCACAGACGTGCCATTGCATAGCATGAATGGCTTGCCCGATTTTAACCACGGTTTGTGTGCCATGAGAAAATCCCCGATACTTACCGACAACAATGCCGGATCCTGCACCGTGAGGGACTGCCCCTGCCTTACACGTGCTGCCAATTGGGTTGTGATTCTTAACGCCGGGATGTCGTCCAGCGCACTAATCATAGGTAGCGTACACGCATCAAGATGGCCGTCTATAGCCGATTTTTTTATTTTTTCCAATGGAAAAGCGGCCTTCACGCTAAATCGGCCAACGGCGGTGCGACGCAGGGCTGAGATATGGCCGACCGTACCAAGTTGCTTTGATAAGTCCCGCGCGATCGCCCGTACATAGGTTCCCTTGCCGCACTGCATACGAAAATGCGCTTCATCTAACGTCACCTCCAACACATCCAGTGTGTGTATATTGACTTTGCGTGATTGAAGTTCTGCTTTTTTCCCTTCGCGCGCCAGCGCGTATGCACGTTTGCCCCCCACCTTAATGGCCGAATAATCAGGCGGCACCTGTTCAACCTTCCCGATAAATGAGGGTAAGGCTGCCCTGATTGCTTCTTGTGATGGGCGAACATCGCTTCTGGCAATGACTGCACCATCGGCATCGTCCGTATCTTTCTGCTCTCCCCAGCGGATAGTAAATTCATAGGCCTTATCTGCATTGGTGATAAAGCGCAGCGCCTTCGTTGCCTCGCCAATCGCGACCGGCAAAAGACCGGATGCAAGCGGATCCAACGTTCCGGCATGGCCGGTTTTGAGCGGCTTTACCGCTCGTTTGATCGGATATAACGCCTGATTAGAAGTAATGCCTGGCGGTTTATCGAGCAGAATAAACCCGTGAAGCGCCGAATGATCGTTAATCTGCACCCGCCAAGTCCGTTTCCTGCGCCTCGCCCTTCGCCTGTTTGAGAAGCATATTGATACGGCTTGCTTCTTCAAAGGATTTATCAAGTTTGAAGGTAAAGCGCGGCATATATTTCAGTACAATATTCGAGGCTACAGCACGGCGAATTTCCGGTTCTGCTTCCTGCAATGCCGGCAACACATCTTCCGCATTACTTCCTGCCAATGGATAGATAAAGGCCGTCGCGTTGCGCAAATCCGGACTGGCTCTGACCTCAGAGACCGTCAGCGAGACACCTTTGAGTCGCGGATCATAGAACTCCTGACGCAGCAAGACGGTTGAAAGCGTATGACGCAGCATCTCACCAACTTTCAGCTGCCTCTGAGATGGTGTGCGGGCTGAGCGCTGTTTCTGTTTGCGCATAGTTCACCTCGTTTTTTATTCTTTTTATAAGGAGCGCTGAAGCTCTTCTATTTCAAAACATTCAACGACATCACCTTCTTTGATATCATCGTAATTTTCAAATGCTATACCACATTCAAACCCTTCGCGCACTTCTTTCACATCATCTTTGAAGCGCTTTAGTGTTTTCAGTGCACCCTCATGGATGACGACATTATCACGCAGCAAGCGTACTTTCGCCCCCCGCTTGATCAGGCCGTCTGTTACCATCGAGCCACCAACCTTACCGACTTTGCTGACGCTGAACACCTGACGAATTTCCGCATAACCAAGGAAATTCTCTTTATATTCAGGTGACAACATACCAGCCAGCGCTTGTTTGACATCGTCAACCAGATCATAAATGACCGAATAATAACGAATATCCACGCCTTCATTCTGCGCATTTTCTTTCGCCTGTGCGTTTGCCCGCACATTGAAGCCAAGAATAATCGCCTGCGATGCAGCCGCCAGTGCAATATCCGACTCCGTAATCGCACCGACACCAGAATGAATCACGTGCACCTTGATTTCATCACTTTCGATTTTTGCCAGACTGCCGCTGATGGCTTCCAGTGAACCATTGACATCCGCTTTGATGATAAATGGCACCTCTTTAACATTGGCCACGCCGCCTTCACTAAACAGCGTTTCAAGCGATACTTTTCCAGCCACTGTCGAACGTGCTGCCAGTTCACGCTTCTTGCGCAGATCGGTAACTTCCCGTGCTTCACGTTCTGTTTCTGTTGCCACAAATGCTTCACCCGCTTCCGGCGCTTCATTAAAGCCCAACACCTCCACTGCCAGAGCAGGTGGCGCTTCATCCAGATTGCGATTACGATCATCAATCAGTGCTTTGATGCGGCCATAGCCTTTGCCAGCCACGACAATGTCACCGACCCTCAGCGTTCCTTTTTGCACCAGCAGGCTTGCAACAATACCGCGACCTTTTTCCATGCGTGATTCAATCACAACACCACGCGCACGGCGATTCGGATTCGCTTTCAATTCCAGCACTTCAGATTGCAACAGAATCGCATCGACCAGTTTATTCAGGCCTTCCCCGCTTTTCGCCGACACATCGACACACATAATGTCACCACCGAAATCTTCCGGCACCAATTCATGCGTCATCAACTCATTGCGCACGCGCTGAGAATCGGCCTCTGGCTTATCTATTTTATTGACGGCAACGACAATCGGCACCTCCGCCGCTTTGGCATGATTAATTGCCTCAACGGTCTGTTCCTTGATGCCATCATCGGCTGCAACAACCAGCACCACTACATCTGTCACACTCGCTCCGCGAGATCGCATCGCGGTGAATGCCTCATGGCCCGGGGTGTCGATGAATGTGATTTTGTCACCACTTTCAACCGTCACCTGATAGGCGCCGATATGCTGCGTTATGCCGCCATGCTCGCCGGTGACCACATCGGTTGACCTTAACGCGTCAAGCAACGATGTTTTACCATGATCGACATGCCCCATGACCGTCACCACCGGTGGGCGCGGCTGCAGGCTGGCGGCATCGTCCTCTTCACGCTCGTCAAACACGGCATTTTCATGGTCTTCATCGGTCACTCGCACAGGCTTGTGCCCCAGTTCTGTCACCAGTAATTCCGCCGTGTCGGCATCAATGGCCTGATTCTGCGTCGCCATGACGCCCATCTTCATCAGTTCCTTGATGACATCAACGGCGCGGATTGCCATGCGGTTTGCCAGTTCCGAGACCATAATCGTCTCGGGAATAATGATCTCACGCACCATCTTATGGTCTGGTTCAATCGGACCTCGCCGTCGCTTTTTGGGCGTGCCGATCGTTTTCTTTTCGCCCGCAGCCGACATGTTCGTATCCATCTCAGCGCGCACCTGATCACGGCGAGAGCGAACTTTGGGGGATGGCGCTTCACTACGCAGATATTTTTTAATTTTTTCGGGGTCAGCTGCAGCCACAATCACCCGTTGCGATGATTTAATCTGCCGCACAGCATCTGTAGCTGCCGTCGGCTCTGACGTTGTCACAGCAACGATAGACTCCTCATCGTCCACCTCTTCATCTTCTTCATAATCCTCAAAACCCAGCCCATCATCATCCAGCAAGGCGGCTTCGGTATCGTCCATTTCTTCGGACGCTAAAATAGCCGTGGGATCGAGTGCTTCGTAATCCACATCATCATCGTCTCTGACGCGTGCACGCTTGACTTTTTTACGTGAGTCGGCTTTTCCGAGCGCCAACTCATCCGGATTGTCATCAAAATCGTCATCGCTGCGACGGACTTTTTTCTTATCTTTGCGCGCAGCATCGGATTTAGCTACGTCATCGGATACAAGCGCTTCGGTGGGCAATGGTGTTTCCGGCACTGCGGCAGTCGCTTCTTTTGCCTCACGCTCTTCGCGGCGCTTTGCTTCACGTTCTTCGCGGCGGCGCTGCTCATCTTCGCGGCGCGCTTTTTCATCTTCCTGCGCAGCCTGGGCACGCTCCAGCACCTGACGGCGCTTTTCCTGCTCCTCTTTCGACAGGATTCCCTCGACCTTATCCGATTGGTTAGGTGCGGCCATGTTGGTCGATTCCGGTACTTTTTGTGCCCCTTTGGGCATCTCAACGATATTGCCGCTTTCCGTGCGCGAAAAATTACGCGTTTTACGCACCTCAACCGTCACTGTTTTAGACCGACCACCGGTAAAATTCTGTTTGACCCGGCTACTCTCTACTTTTTTAGAGAGTGATAATTTGCCAGGTTTGCGGCCCGTGGTGTTTTTTTCTTTTGTATCAGACATGTAATTCCGTACTTCCTTTGTCTCATCATCGCAGATGCCGCTCATCGGCGCTGCTCTTCATCCGTTGCGAACTGCCTGCGTAAGTGGCATAAACAGCCCACTCGTGCATTGATACCCCATCATGCGCTACGAACGTGTGTACCGGTAGCGTTAAAACGCGACAATCGCAAGCCTGCCGTTGCTAAATGGTCGGGTAATATAGCTGATTTTGCAGCAATATAAACCACATTCTGCCGTCCTAGCGCTTCTTCCAGTTCCTCTCGTCCGACTGATTCAATCACCACATCAGCCGGGCATCGCTTCTGCACATCCTGACGGCTGCGCGGACTGGCATCCTGCGCCGTGACAAGTAAACCGAAAGGATGTTCAGATCGCTCAGCCAGTATTGGTTCGCTCCCGATGATGAGCGCTCCAGCACGATATGCCAGCCCCAATGATGATAAAAAAGCCTTCCTCAGTTGCTTTTCAACCTGCTCAGGCAGATCCCTGTCAACAGTCACCTTGAGTTTTAGCGATTTGGCGAAACGTTTTTCCCGGATGGCTTGCTCCAGTGTTGCACGATGATTGGACACCCATACGCCACGCCCGGGAAGCCGGGCTTTAATGTCAAACACCAGCCGATTATCCGGGCTTGCAACAAAGCGCAACAAATCGGATACAGGCCGAACATCACCAGTGACAATACAGCGTCGTTCTGGTTTATGCCGCTCACGCGTGTGTTGTTGTGGCTGCGACTGCGTCACACATAAGCTCATCGACTAACGTGATACTTTATCAGGCGTTAGCCTTTGTCTCACTTGCGTCTGCAACATCCTGATCCGTGGCATCACCCTCCGGCTCATCATCAAACCAATGGGCACGTGCAGCCATGATCATTTCATCAACCTGAGCATTTTTAAGACCGGTATCCTCACCGGCCATTTCAAAAAACTCATCACGAGACAAGTCCGCCAGATCATCCAGTGTTTTAACCCCCTGCTCTCCCAACTGCACCATGATCTCAATATTCATGTAGGGCAGTTCTGCAATCTCATCAGAAAGGCCAAGTTCACTACGCCGCGCTTCCAGTTTTGCGGTACGCTCCTCCACCCATGCCTTGGCACGACTTTGCAGCTCAACCGCAATATCTTCATCGAAGCCTTCAATCTGGGTTAGTTCTTCAACCGGCACAAAGGCAACCTGCTCCACCGAGCCGAATCCTTCCGCCACCAGCAACTCGCCGATTACATCTTCCACATCCAATGCCTCAACAAACAATCCTGAGATTTTGGCAAATTCATCGGCCCGGCGCTTCGCTTCTTCATCTTCCGTCAGAATGTCGATTTCCCACCCGACAATATCGGATGCCAGACGAACATTCTGGCCGCGGCGACCAATGGCAATGCTTTGCTGCTCTTCCGGCACAACCACTTCAATATGACCACGTTCCTCGTCGATCACCACTTTGCTCACCTCGGCTGGCGACAGGCAATTCACGACCAGTGTCGCAGGGTCAGCCGCCCATTCAATAATATCAATGCGTTCGCCCTGCAATTCATTGATAATGGCCTGAACACGAGAACCGCGCACACCTACGCATGAACCGACAGGATCAATGCTTGGGTCATTGGAGTAGACACAGACTTTGGCCCGGGAACTCGGATCACGCGAGACCGCCTTAATTTCAATAATGCCATCATACACTTCCGGAACTTCCTGCGCGAACAGCTTGGCCACAAACTCCGGAGCAGTACGTGACAAGATCACCTGCGGGCCGCTGATTTTGCGCGACACCTCTTTAACATAGGCACGAATACGCTCACCCTGGCGAATATTCTCACGCGGGATTGTTTCCATGCGCGGAATGACAGCCTCATTCTGCCCCAGTTCAACCGTGACGGTACCACGCTCCACACGCTTGACGACCCCATTGACAATCTCACCGACACGATCCTTAAATTCTTCATATTGTACTTCGCGCTCGGCATCGCGTACTTTTTGTATAATCACCTGCTTGGCCGTCTGTGCTGCAATACGGCCCAGATCAATCGGCGGCAGTGGATCACGCACAACATCGCCAACCTCAAGGCTGTTATCGCGTTCTTTGGCATCCTGCAATGCCATCTCGGTCTGGTGGTCTTCCACCTCTTCGACGACTTCCCGTTCACGAAAGACGGCGATGCCACCGGAATGGCGATCAATCTCAGCGGCAATACGCATCTCGTGGCCATATTTTCGTCGTGCAGCAACTTCAATCGCCTTTTCCATCGCGTCCAGAATCGATTCCTTGTCGATCCCTTTCTCGCGTGAGACTGCATCGGCAACCTGCATGACTTCCGTATTATTAATAACAATCGCTTCCTGGGCCATTATCCTATCCTTTGTTCACTTCGTTTCGTTATATCAATGACTGCCCCGGGCAGTATCTAATTCCTCTTCAGCAGGCATCACTTTTGCACGTTGCTTCGCCTGGCGCTGCGCTTGTCGCAACATCTCTTCTGTAATCACTAGTTTGGCATCGCGTATATCATCCAGTGGCAGCGTTACTTCCCCTTCTTCAATGGCAAGGGTAACCATTCTTTCCGCTTCACCCAGCAACTGCCCTTTAAAGCGTTTTCGTCCATTCACCGGCACTTGCATATCAATCTTAATCTGCTGACCTTGATAGGTAACAAAGTCCTGACGGCTGACCAATGGCCGATCCATGCCCGGTGAACTCACTTCCAGACGATAGGCCGACATGATCGGGTCTTCCACATCCATCAGCGCGGAGACGGTGTGGCTAATCGTTGCGCATTCATCGAGTGTAATCCCCGAGCCATCATGGCGCTCCGCCATAATCTGCACTACCGGTTCTTTTTTGCCTTCAAGCCGCACGCGTACAATCACATAGCCCATATGCGCAAGGCTTGGCTCGATGAGATTACGTATCCGTTGTTCTAAGGGCGTCGCAAACATGAATCGCCTGATTTTTTGTACAAAAAAAAGCGGGCCGGGGCCCACTTCTTGAAAGTGTGTATAGCGTTTTTCGTCGTAAGGCGCAAGCATTATGCGCTAGCAGCGCTTACATGAGATCTCTTGCATCACTGTTTATGGCTGGAATCGTGCGAGCCTCGATATAGAGCGTCTCGCGGCCTGCTTTGTTCGCTTTTCGCTGGTAACGGGTCGTTATCCACCGCTCCGGTTGTGTTCGCATGCTAGCGGGAGTAGGTGCATCCAGCCGGAATGATGGGTGAGCCAGCAACTGCTCCAGCATCCAACTGGCATAATCTTCAATATCGGTCGCCAGTTGTAGTATAGCCTGTGGTTTCAGCACACGCGCCAGCATATCCAGAGTTTGCTGATTAACAATTCGGCGCTTGTGATGGCGTGCTTTCGGCCATGGATCGGGAAAGAGGATATAGCAGTGACTCAGGCAATGGTCCGGCAATTGCAAGAGCATGATTCGCGCATCATCAGGATATATCCGAACATTATCGACATCGCGCCCCTGCAGTTGCGAGAGCAAAGAGGCAACGGATTTTTCAAACGGATCACAGCCGATAAACAGCGTTTCAGGCCGGGCATCGGCCTGCATTAAAAGATGCTCGGCTCCGCCAAAGCCTATTTCAAGTTCCACACTTCTCTCAGCTATCGCCTCGATCTGCAACATGCATTCTAACGGCAGGCATTCGTCCTGGCCCTGCGGCATTATGACAGCAACGCGCGGTAAAAATGTGTGCATCAATGCCTGCTGCGCAGGCGAGACGTGGCGGCTGCTACGCCGCCCAAAGCTAGGAAGCCACGGCTGACCTCCTCTCTCCTCCACGGACATTTTGTTATCCTGATGTGAGTCGCATTATGCTCAGAGGTTGAAATCGGCGCGAAGCTTATCGGCCAGATCGGTTTTTTCCCAGGAAAACCCACCGTCTGACTCCACCTCACGGCCAAAATGCCCATAGGCAGCGGTGCGCTCATAAATGGGACGATTCAGATTCAAATATTCCCGTATGCCACGCGGACTCAAATCCATCCGTTCGGTCAGCTTATCGACCACCATCTGCTCTGGCACCTCACCCGTATCATGAAGGTTCACGTAAAATGACAGCGGATGCGAAATGCCAATAGCATAAGAAAGCTGAATCGTGCAGCGCCTGCCAAGCCCGGCAGCCACCACATTTTTCGCCAGATAGCGCGCCATGTAAGCCGCAGAACGGTCTACTTTTGTCGGGTCTTTACCGGAAAATGCACCGCCGCCGTGCGGCGATGCGCCGCCATAAGTATCGACGATAATTTTACGCCCAGTCAATCCAGCATCACCATCCGGCCCACCAATCACAAATTTGCCGGTCGGGTTCACATAAAACGCATCATCGTCACACATCCAGCCTTCAGGCAGTGCTTCTACCACATATTTACGTACGATATCCCTAATATCCTGCTGACTTGCTCCTTCCGCATGTTGGGTTGAAACCACCACGGAAGTCGCTTTCACCGGCATTTCATTGACGTAAAGCAGCGTAACCTGGCTTTTGGCATCAGGCCCGAGCAACGGCTCATCGCCCCGATGGCGCGCCTCAGCAATAAGGCGCAGAATTTTACTGGCATAATAAATGGGAGCCGGCATCAGATGTTTCGTCTCGGAGCAAGCATAACCAAACATGATGCCTTGATCGCCGGCCCCCTCATCTTTCTCACCAGCAGCATCAACCCCCATTGCAATTTCTGGCGATTGCTTGTGTAGCAACACTTCGATATCCACGGTATCCCAATGGAAGCCATCCTGCTCATAGCCGATCTGCTTGATCTTCTGGCGCGCCACATCGCGAATGCGGTCAACCGTGATATGCTCCGGCCCACGAACCTCTCCAGCAATCACCAGCTTATTTGTCGTTGCCAAACATTCGCAGGCAACACGCGCAAATGGATCTTCACTTAAATATAAATCCAAAATTGCATCCGAGACCTGATCGCACACCTTGTCCGGATGGCCTTCTGATACTGATTCACTGGTAAAAACAAAACTATCGCTATTGGCTGTATGTGCGCTCACTCTCTTATCCCTACTTGCTGTTAGCGTTATTGCCACGTTAAAGTAATTAAAGCCTGTAGGCTTACACGAATGATTCTAAAGGAAAAGTAAATTCGGTCAGCACTTAGGCTCTGCAGGCTGCCAGCCAACATGCGTCAGCTTTGGGTGTCAGACAGACTTTTGACCAATTCGAAGATGCGCTTACGAACATCAGGGTCGCCCACACGTTTGAAGGCTCGCACCAATTCCAATGTTTCGCGGTCACTTAACGCTTCATATTCAAATGGCTGCGCCTGCTCCGCCATGCCGCCATTTGCGGCAGACTGTTTGGACTCGTCCCCATATCCTTCAAAAAAATAGGCAATCGGCACATTCATCACACGACTGAAATCAAACAGGCGACTGGCACCAATACGATTCATTCCACGTTCATATTTTTGTATCTGCTGAAAGGTAACACCTATTTCTTTTCCGATACTTTCCTGGCTCATTCCCAACAAAGTACGGCGCAGGCGCAGGCGCTTACCAACATGGATATCAACTGGATGTGCCATAAATATGAATAACAGATTTGTATGAGGTAGAAGATCTTATTCGCAATCAAGCACTCCCCATCAAACTGTTCAAGATAAATCTGATTTATGTGTTTTTTTTCAACCTAACGATCAATAATATCAGCGCCAACCCAATCAACGGTAGATAAACCAGCAACTTATTCGACGCATATGGCGCCGCAACATCACGATATAGTTGTATTTCTGTATCCAGCAGCCCTGCCTCATTTAACGGAATACTCGCCTCAACACGTCCATAGGCATCGATGGACGCGCTAATGCCAGTATTAGCCGCTCGCACCAGATGCCGCCCCTGTTCCACCGCCCGCATGCGCGCCATATGTAAATGCTGATACGGCCCCGGACTCGTCCCGAACCATGCATCATTCGTGATATTCACCAGCCATTTCGGCGCCTGGCTATTCTGCGGCCTGACCTCATCAGCAAAAATGGCCTCGTAGCAAATCAGTGGTCGCACCACATTGTCATCCCAGAACAGCAAGGCATCGCCCATGCCAGGTGAAAAATCCCGACTCCCCGCCGTGAGCTTCGTCAACGGCAACCACTCTCGCAGCGGGATATATTCGCCGAACGGCACGAGATGACGCTTATCGTAATAGCTGACAACCCGCCCCCCCTCTTTCAGAACAAAGACGCTGTTGTAAATATGCTCGAGGGTTTGCTGCGTGCCCTCTGCCCTTAGCGCCCCCGTCATCAGCACACCACCCGGCGGAATGGCTTTTTCCAGTTCGTGCATCAGTCCAAACCCTTCGTGCAGGAAAAATGGCACGGCGGTTTCCGGCCAAATCACCACATCAATGTCTTCTAATGATCGGCTGGATGTCATCTCTGCCTGCGTGCGAATAAATTGTGCTCGCAAATCAGGATCCCACTTATGATGCTGTGCAATATTAGGTTGTATAATTCTTGCATGTAGTGATCTGTGTGCAGTCTCAGCCCCTATGGATAACCGCCACCCGCCGAAGACGATCATTGCCAAGACTAAGCCGCACCATATTCCCGCCGCATAGCGATGCACACCATGAGAGTGCCACCAATAATAAGGCAGCAATGCCAGCAAGAACGCCAGAATAGAAAGCCCGCCCTCGCCAATGACAGAGGCCCATTGCAAGGTCAGGTCGGAAAAGGCCATACTCAGGCCCATGCGATTCCAGGGAAATCCCGTCAATAATATCCCTCGCAACCACTCTCCGGCGACCAATAAAAAGACAAAACCGAATAACGGCACAATGCCATGCCCCGGGATATATCGATGGGCCAATGCCGATGCTATTGCTACATAGAGCGATAAAAAAGCAGGTATGCAGGTAAGCGCCAGCGGAAGCAGCCAGGCAAATTGGGCGGCATCCACCAGCAAGGCATGCCCCATCCAATAAAGACCCGCCATAAAATAGCCGAATGCCCACCACCAGCCACGCCAGAAAGCTTGTGCCGTTGTTTGCGCCTGCTTAACGGCATGATAGAGCAAACACAGGCTTGGGATAAGGACAGGCCATAGAAAAAAAGGTGGAAGCGCCAGAACGGCAAGTGCCCCGCCCAGCCACAGCATCAACGCGCTCCACTTACCCCCGCCAGCGAGAACAGCATCCACGCGCTGCGAAATATATGTCAGTACAGCCTGCATGAACTCTGTTTACGCAGCAAGCACCGCTTATACAAGAGAATAGGTTATTTGCCCCGAAGGATACGCACCCTATGAATACGCCGGGGATCCGCTTCAATGATGTCGAATATCAGCCCATTATGTGTAATCTTTTCACCCTTGGCCGGCACATGTCCGAGCAAGGTAAAGATCAAACCGCCCAGTGTATGAAAGCTGTCATCTTCTTCCGGCTGAAAACTCACCCCTAAATGGTCTTCAAGGACTTGCAGATCGATTCGGGCATCCACTACGGCGACATTTTTGGATATTTCCCGAAACAAAGGTATTTTGATCGTCTCATCATGCTCATCCTGAATATCGCCGACGATCTTCTCAAAGAGATCTTCGAGCGTCACAATACCATCCGTTCCGCCATATTCATCTACCACCAATGCCATATGCACCCCTTCTGAGCGCATACGCACGAGCAGATCGACAATTTTCATCGAAGGCGGCACCACGACCAATGGCCGCACGATCGTCTCAAGCGAAAACCCATTACCCTCTCCCAAATAAGGGATCAGGTCTTTGATATGAATAAATCCAACCACATCGTCCAGCTTGCCATTATAGACCGGCATGCGGGTATGGCCTTTATCAATAATCTGCTGACGTAGATGATCAAGCGACACATCGATCGGAACCGCCACGATATCAGAACGCGGCACCATGACATCCTGCACATCCAACTCACCAAATTGCAGGATATTTTCCAGCATCAGGCGCTCTTCCGGGTTTAGCGATGGAGCATCCTCTTCATGCTCTTCAATAATTTCTTCCAGCGCTTCTTTTAATGACTCTCGCCCTTTGCTGTTCATGGTCGAACGCAGCCAGGAGCGCAACAGCTGCACTGGTGCAAAACGGGCCTCTTCCGGCCGGGGCGCGAGTGATGTTGCTTGCGGATCGATAGGCTGAACAGCGCTGCCATTTGCATCGTCCGCCGTGCTAGACGGAGGCTCCGTCTCTTCCTGATATTCCTGCGTGGCTGAAGGCACGCTGCGCGGTTTTCCATCGCGTTCAGAATGCTGATACGTCATTATTCCTCGATTAGTCGTTATCACGCATAGGGATTATCCACACCGGCATCGGCAAGGATACGAATTTCCAATGCCTCCATTTGTATGGCATCAGATTCATTCTGATGATCATACCCCAACAAATGCAACATACCATGAACGGCCAGATGTAACAAATGATGATGCATAAGTTTGCCGGATTCCTGTGCTTCTCGCATCAATGTATCAAATGAAATGGCGATATCACCCAGATGCGGACACGGCTCCACCATATGGTGCAAATTGTCATATTGCGGAAATGATAACACATTTGTCGGCGCATCTTTATCACGATAATCTTTATTGAGCTCCTGTATGATGGCATCATTAGTCAAAAGGCAGGTACATTCGACCGGGCGGATTAAATCAGGCAAGGCTGGCTCATAAGCGCTCCACCCTTCAGTGCAGGCGCGGCTCAAAACCTCTTCCAGCGGCATATTCGACGCATACAACACCAGTTGCCAGCGTGAGTCTTCCACCATGATATGAGGTTTTAACACGATATTTTTAGATGGCGCTGACGGTTTTTTTGCCTGTTGTTGCCGGTTCGGTGATGTCGTGGGCGGTGTAACCATATATTGAGTATAGTGCGGATTCGTTGCGAATTGATTACGATGCCGTACCGTCAGGGTTGGCATCCGCTTTATCGCTCGCTTTATCGACCCTGTTACCATCGGCCTCTTTTTTGCGTTTTCGCTCTTTATCGGCAGCATCATAGGCACGAATAATGCTTGCCGCCAAGGGATGGCGCACCACATCTGCATCGGTAAAGCGCGTCATGCCAATACCTGCCACGTTATTGAGAATTGTCACTGCCTCTCGCAGTCCAGATTGCTGTCCCGCCGGCAGATCCACCTGCGACATATCTCCGGTCACCACCATGCGGGAATGTTCGCCAAGGCGAGTGAGAAACATTTTCATCTGTGTCGTTGTGGTATTTTGTGCTTCATCCAGTATCACGAATGCATGGCTGAGGGTGCGGCCACGCATGAACGCCAGTGGTGCGATTTCAATGATGCCGTTTTCCAAATATTCCGTTACTTTTTCGGCAGGCAGCATGTCATGCAACGCATCATAAAGCGGCCTGAGATAGGGATCGACCTTCTCCTTCAAATCGCCGGGCAAGTAGCCAAGCTTCTCACCTGCCTCCACTGCCGGGCGGGAGAGAATAATCCGCTCTACCTTGCCTTCAATAAATTTTGATACGGCGACTGCCACCGCGAGATAGGTTTTTCCCGTTCCGGCGGGCCCAAGGGCAAAGACGAGATCATCCTGATAGAGCATTCGCACATAATCTGCCTGACGGTTCGTATATGGCGTAATGTTTTTCTTACGGGTGCGAATCACCACATCGCTGTTATTGCGCAGCTTTGTCTGCCCCTCATCGGGTGAATCAGCATCATTGACCATACGTACCGCTGCTTTCACGTCACGCTTGCCGACCGTACGGCCCTGCTCCAGCCGATCATACAAATATTCTATCACCGTGCGCGCCGACTGAATTGCCGCCGGCTGACCATAAAGCATCACATGCTCACCGCGGCTATCGGCCGTCACGCCAATCAGCGATTCAATTAATTTAAGATGGCAATCATATTCGCCAAAGAGGGCGGGTAACACACCTGCATTTTGGAATTCCAGGCACAGCGAAGGCGTGGCTTCCTGTGTCGATAAGGATTCAGCGTCTTTTTCTGTTGGCATATCCGTGACCATAATATTCATTCTTTTCCCCTCTAAACAATAACCGCGCCACGCCGATACTCATACTCCTGCGTGCTGTTGTTCGATAGACATATGCGATGATGACAGATGGGTATTATCAGCGATGACACCGGTAAGACTATGCGGATTCACATGCATAACCTGCACGTCCAGGATGGTTCCCACCACTTCCGGATCGGCATTGAGCGTGACCGCCTGCATGTAGGGAGATCGGCCAATTACCTGCCCTTCATGACGCCCCGGCTTTTCGACCAATACCGGCAGAATACGGCCTGTCATCTGCTGGTTAAATTGATGCTGCTGCTCTCCTAATAGTTCCTGCAGAGCATGCAACCGTGCTGACTTGGTCGATTCAGGCACCTGATCGGCCTGCTCCGCCGCCGGTGTGCCGGGCCTGACACTGTATTTGAATGAATAGGCCTGAGCATAGTGAACATCGCGCACCAATTGCATGGTCTGTTCAAAATCCTCTTCACTCTCACCGGGGAAACCGACAATAAAATCGGATGAAAAGGCGATGTCCGGGCGTACGGCACGCAACTGATCGATAATACGACGATAAAAATCCGCCGTGTGCTTGCGGTTCATGCGTTTCAGCACCGCGTCTGAGCCAGACTGTACCGGCAAATGCAAATAGGGCATGAGCGCCTCAACGTCACCATGGGCGCGTATTAATTCAGCATCCATGTCTCGCGGGTGTGACGTCGTATATCGAATGCGTTTTAATCCTTCGATCTCCGCCAACTCCAAGATCAGACGACCCAGGCCCCATTCCTGCTTGTTGCGCCCCATTCCATGATAGGCATTGACGTTTTGTCCAAGTAGCGTGACTTCAAGCGCCCCGTTGGCCACGACCTGCTTCACTTCCTTAATCACCTCGTCAACCGGGCGGGAATATTCCGCTCCACGCGTATATGGCACGACACAGAAAGTGCAGAATTTATCGCAGCCTTCCTGAATGGTCACAAATGCCTGCGACTGGCGGCGGCTTTCATCCATCGGCAGATGGTCAAATTTTTCTTCCGTCACAAAATCGAGTGCCAATTGTGGTTGCTGCTGCCTGCGCACCTGCGCCACCAAATCCGGCAATTGATGATACGTTTGAGGACCACACACCATGTCGACATATGGCGCACGGCGAAAAATCTCTTCTCCTTCCGCCTGGCCAACACAGCCGGCCACGGCAATAAACATCTCTTCTCCACTTTCCTGCTTTTCTTCTTTTAATGGCCGCAACCGTCCTAATTCGGAATAAACTTTCTCGGCGGCTTTTTCACGAATATGGCAGGTATTCAACACAATGAGGTTGGCATCATTCGGCGTATCAATCGGCAAATAGCCGAGCGGGCGCATTAAGTCCGCCATGCGCTCGGAATCATACACATTCATCTGGCAGCCATAGGTTTTGATATACAGCTTTTTCAGTGATGTTACATTAGTGGTCATAGGCGTCTTCTTATTTATCTCTTGGTAGATAGTGTCGTGACGTTCCCCATCTCGTGACAACACTGCCAGAATATACGCAAAGTGCAGTCCTGCGCATAGCATTTTTGTTTTAAGTCATGGGTACAGCGCGTCATAGCTCTTTTTGATCGTGATGCAAACGCAAACGCTCAACAATCTGCCCATCACGAAGATGTGTCTCCAATATTTCATCCAGATCATCATTATTGTCGTAATGATACCATACACCTTCAGGGTAGACGACAAGCACCGGGCCAAGCTCGCACCGGTCCAGACATAAAGATTTGTTGATACGAATATCGTCCAGCCCCATTTCCTTCGCACATGCTTTGAGATAGTTGGTCAGGGCAAACGAGGCTTTTTCCTTGCAGCAACCACGCGGATGCCCCTCCGGTCGTTCATTCACACAACAAAATACATGTTTTCGATAATAATGTTCATCAGCCATCGCGCGTAAACACCCATTCTTTATCTGAAGAAAGATCGTCTCGATAGGCATACCCCTGCCAATCGAATTGCTTAAGTTGCTCTGCATCGGTCAGGCGTCGGCGGATCACCATATCCGTCATGGCGCCTCTGGCACGTTTGGCCAGCAATCCAACAACCTTAAGCTTATCTTGCGACCTGTCTTTGAAGACCGGTGTGATCACCGGTACTGTCAAGGCATGCGGATCAACGGCACTGAAATATTCCTGTGACGCCAGGTTAATCAATAAAGGAGAATCACTCGCCTCAGCGGCAGCCTTATTCAAGGCCTGAGAAAGTCTCTCACCCCAATAATCATATAAATTCTCGCCTTTAGGCGTTGCCAGTTTTGTGCCCATCTCCAGACGGTAGAGCTGCATCTTGTCCAACGGTCGCAGCAAGCCGTAAAGGCCGGAAAGAATCCGTACATGCTGCTGGGCAAAGGCAAAATCATCCGGCGCGTACTCATCCGTCTGCATATTGGCATAGACATCACCCTGAAACGCCAGCAATGCCGCTTGGAGCGAGGCCTCATCCGGCTTATCGCTGAAGTGCTGATAGCGTTCGTAATTCAATGATGCAAGCTTTTCGCTAAGGTTCATCAACCCGGCTATTTCTGCTTTGCTTTTGTCTTTGAGGATCGCTGCCAGCTCGTTTGCTTGCTTGAGGAATACGGGCTGAGTACTTTTTGTTGCCGGAATCCGACCTTGAGTATCCGCCGGATCAGCCAGTTTTTTAGCAGGAGATAAAATGATCAGCATGAAAAAAACAGTGTTTACCTGTTATTAAACCCAGGCTCTGCTGAGGAATCATTTTGATGATTCCTCAGCAGAGCCTACGCAGTTATGTTGCATGCATGATACAAAACTTCAAGTATAGCCTTGCTGTTTCAGAAATGAACATGACATTTTACAGCGGCTGTGCAACATCGAGTGTATGACACAAGTATCCCCTTCCCTTACCCATTTCGGCCCTTCGCAGCGCAGTGTTGATATTGGCATGGTGGCGATGGTGGCGCAAGACGAGCCTTATCGGTTGGAGTGCGGCCAGGACATTTGTCATGTGCCGGTTGCTTTTCAAAGCTGGGGCCAGCTCAATGAGGCGAAAGATAATGCCATACTCATCTGTCACGCGCTGACGGGCGATCAATTTGTCATCGGCACCCACCCGGTCACTGGCAAGCCCGGCTGGTGGGAAATGATGGTGGGACCAGGCAAGATTATCGACACTGAACACTACTATGTCATCTGCTCTAATGTGATTGGCAGTTGCATGGGAAGCCTGAGCCCAAAATCGATCAACCCGGAGACAGATGAACCCTATGGTCTGTCCTTTCCCGTTATCACATTGAGCGATATGGTTGGCATTCAAGCCTTATTACTCGACCAACTCGGCATCGAGCGTTTGTTCGCGGTGGTAGGCGGCTCCATGGGGGGCATGCAAGTGTTGCAATGGGCGAGCATGTATCCGGAGCGCCTGCAGACGGCGATTGCCATTGCCACGTCGGCGCGGCACTCGGCGCAGAATATTGCGTTTCATGAAATTGGGCGGCAAGCCGTGATGGCTGATCCTGAATGGCGCGATGGGCGCTATTTGCAGGAGGGCACCTTTCCCAGCCGAGGGCTGGCTGTGGCACGGATGACCGCGCATGTGACGTACGTGTCCGAAGATACGCTCACGCGCAAGTTTGGCCGCCAGTTGCAGGATCGCGATGCCGTCACCTTTGGCTTTGACGCTGATTTTCAGATCGAAAGCTACTTGCGCTATCAGGGCAAATCATTCGTTGAGCGATTCGACCCCAATAGCTACCTCTACATCACCCGTGCTATGGATTATTTTGACCTGGCGGAAGCACATGGTGGGCGTTTGAGTGATGCTTTTTCCGGCGCGCGCGATGTACGCTTTTGCATCGTGAGTTTTTCCAGCGACTGGACCTATCCGACAGCGGAGAGTCGTGCCATCGTCCATGCCCTCAATGCCGTTGCCGCCAATGTGAGTTTTGTGGAGGTGGAAACGGATAAAGGACATGATGCCTTCTTGCTCGACGAGCCTGCCTTTCAACGCACCATTGATGGGTTTTTGCAAGGCAATTGGAATCGACTGCGTTAGAGAGTTGAATGCTATCAGTATATTTATTCATAGAAATATACTGGATTTACAACGCGCCAATAAGGCGCTGCCCGTAGTCGCGGGCTGAAATGTTGGATATATTGCTCGCTGACAGCCAAGCCGTGCAATAGTTGAACAGGAATAGAATCCTCTCGGCAGAAACGAGTGCGCCTCCCCCACCATGGGGGAGGCGCCGGAGATTATCATGTGTTGCGCTGGAGCTTATGCCGCTTGCTTCAACACTTCCAACACTCGCTTCGTTGCGGCTTTTTCATCCAGACTTTCCGCCGCGGCCACTTCTTTGGTCAGGCGGTTGAGTGCTGATTCGTATATCATCCGTTCACTGTATGAGCGATCGGGTTGGTTGATATTCTTGTGCAAGTCGCGTACCACCTCGGCAATCGAAACAATATTGCCTGAGTTGATTTTGGACTCATATTCCTGTGCCCGGCGGCTCCACATGCCCCGCGCCTGCTTGGCTTTGCCCTGCAGGGTGCTGAATGCTTTGGTAAGCTGATCGTTTGAGCTGAGCTTGCGCAGCCCCGCTGCCGATGCGCGTGAGACAGGAACGCGTAATGTCATTTTATCTTTATCAAAATAGATAACGAATACTTCGAGAGACATGCCGCCGATCTCCTGCGATTCTATCGCTTCTATTCGACCAACACCATGTGTAGGGTAGACAACAAATTCACCCACATTATATTTCATATTATCATTCTGTGCTTTATTTTGCTTTGCCACAGTCGTACTCTCCATCATCGTTAACCCATGAACCGCTTGACGTAAAAAATTGAGCAGATTCTCCTAATATGCTGTCAAATATACCATATTTCCAGCCATAAGAAAAACGCATTTATGTTAAATTTTTTTTAACTATTACATAAATACTGATAATTTAACAGCTTAAGGCTGTATTTTCAGGTGCCTTCACCCGGATTTTCGCTCATCATTTCTTTCTTATTAGGCACATTTGCCATCTCATCCGCGCCTTCCAGCGGTTCTTTCTTGACGGTAATATTCGGCCATTGCTCAGCGAAATTCCGATTGATCTCCACCCATTCAATCACCTCTTCAGATTCCGGCACAATCGCTTCTGCCGGGCATTCCGGCTCACAAACGCCGCAATCAATGCACTCATCCGGGTTGATGACCAGCATATTTTCACCCTCATAAAAGCAATCCACCGGGCAGACTTCTACACAGTCGGTGTATTTGCATTTAATACAGGCTTCGGTCACCACATAGGTCATTGTTCGCTCCAAAGGTCTCTTACCATAGGTTTGAAGCGCTTTATCTAGAGTGCTTCTAAACCAGCGTCAATGAATTTTGGACTTCAATTCAGCGCTAGCGAGGCTCAAGCGCGGATGGCACTGATGAAAGCACGGCAGATGACGATGGCTTTGTTTTCGGCTGTGTTTTCATGGCGCTGCGCAATGCGTCACGTTGCTGACGCTGCCATTTACGCTCCAGCAACACCGCCTTGGTGCGCAGCAAAAGCAATGTCAGGAAAAATGTCAGGCAGCCGAGCGCCATAAGCATCAGTGGCGTCATCATCTCCGGATGGATGCTTGACCCTTCCAGCCGAAACACGCTCGATGGCTGGTGAAGCGTATGCCACCAATCGACTGAGAATTTGATAATCGGCAGGTTCACCGCACCGGCAATCACCAGCAACGCCGCCGGCTTGGAGGCCCTCTCCGGGTTGGCATGGGCATTTAACAGCGCCATGTAGCCAATATAGAGGAACAGCAGGAGCAGCACAGAGGTGAGCCGTGCATCCCACACCCACCATGCGCCCCACATGGGTTTGCCCCAGAGCATGCCGGTGGTGAGGCACAGCGCCGTAAAAGCCGCGCCAATCGGCGCCGCCTGCTGCGCCAAAATATCTGCGAGCGGATGTCGCCAGATGAGCGCAGCCGCGCTGCTGAGTGCCATGAAGGCATAAATACCCATCGCCATCCATGCCGCCGGCACATGCACATACATCAGGCGGACAAACTCACCTTGTTTGTAATCAGTAGGAGATGTCAGCAAGGCTTCCACCAGCCCAAAACCAAGCAGCAGCACCGTCGCCGCAGCAAGGAACGGCAAGGCAACACTGCTGATCATCTGAAACCGGTGCGGGCTGGCGAGGTGATGCATGAAAATGAATCAATTGTTGTTCGTCACTTGATGAGCGGCAATTTAGCTATTATGCCATAGCAATGCCAGTGAAAAACCGGAACGCCAGATGACCGATGCCCTCCCCCGCCTGCTCTCTATCATGGCGCAATTGCGCGATCCGCAATCCGGCTGCCCGTGGGATGTGGAACAAACCTTCAGCAGCATTGTGCCGCACACGCTGGAAGAAGCCTATGAAGTGGCACAGGCGATTGCTGACAATGACATGACAGCCTTGCAGGAAGAGTTGGGCGATTTACTGCTACAAGTCGTCTTTCATGCACAAATGGCTAAGGAAGCCGGGCATTTCTCTTTTGATGAGGTGGCACAAACCATCGGCGATAAGCTGGTGGCTCGTCATCCTCATGTGTTTGGCGAGGTGGAGATTGTCAGTGCCGAGGCGCAAGAAGCCGCCTGGGAGCAAATGAAGGCGCAGGAACGCGCTGCTAAAGATGAGAAAAGTGAGAGCATACTGGATGGCATCACGCCCGGCCTGACTGCCCTGCAAAAAGCAGTGAAACTGACTAAAAAAGCCGCCAAAACCGGCTTTGACTGGCCGGATAGTCACAGTATTTTCGACAAGCTGGCAGAAGAGACGCAGGAACTGCAAGAGGCAATGACGAATGACGAGCCCTCAGCCCGCCTGCGCGAGGAGTTGGGGGATATGCTGTTTGTACTCACAAACCTCGCCCGCCACCTCAAGATTGACCCGGAGCAGGCATTGGCCGAATCAAACCACAAATTTGATAAACGCTTCCGTCAGATGGAAGCTATTGCGGCCGAATGCGGCCAAAAAATGTCGGAGCAACCACTCGACGCATTAGATGAATTGTGGGAAATCGCGAAACGGCAGGTGAAGATGCGGCCTGAATGAAGATTTTATGTAGGGGCACTGCAGTGCAGCACCCCAAGCCGTATGGCTTAATCAAGATAGTTGGTTCGGACGACCTTGAGTCCCTGAGCAACGTAATTAGCCTCGATTGCATCGAGCCGTTCCGTCACCTTTTTGCGATGCGCGTCATCCGCGGAGAGCGCCCGAAAGGGGTAGCCAATTTCTTCAGCATAGACTTCCACGCCATTCGGCGACAATACCCGAATATGGGTAAAGTAGCTGGTACCCATGATGAAATCATTCTTTCCTAGAGAAGCCGTCAAGTGGATATATGCTTCTTCCACTCCCAACCATCTTTGCAACAAGTTGCGTAGCCATTCCATTTGTTTTCCCTCCAGGAAAACTAATATCGGACGCACTTATATTAACGTTTATTTGTGACAAACATATGAAGGTTTAACCATTCTTTGCTTTGCCACA
>CAYSXY010000018.1:0-37284 GCA_964435165.1 uncultured Rickettsiales bacterium | reverse complement strand
CTTTCGCATATTGCAGCCAGATAATGGCCTTTTCCGGTGAGCAGCCAAATTTGATGGATAGAGGCGAAATAGCACCTTCGCCATTGGTCTTGATGCGGCAGATCACCTCTGCACCGGGAGCATGCACCGCAATTTTTTCTAACTCAAGCTGGGCATCAAAGACAAACTGGCGAATACCTTGGCGGTAGGCAGTGTCTATTTCCGAGGCTTTTTTGAGAGGATTGCCATAGAGAATATCCCCGGGAGCCACACCTGCCTGAAGACACATCTCAATTTCCTGGATACTGGCACATTCAAATGCACTACCCAGCCGTTGAAGCTGCTGCAAAATATCCGGATGTGGATTGGCTTTGATGGCATAATGGTGCCGCGCCTGCGGCAAAGCTGCACATAACGCACGATAATTCGCTGCCACCTTCGGTAAGCGAATGGTCAGGTGCGGGGTTGTGTAGAGGGGTGCAGCAACACTAACGGGCGGGGAGTTCACCACGACGACCCTCGCCCGGCACGGATGCCAGCAATTGCAGGTTAGTAAGCATATCCAATTCCTAAAATCCCAACACAAACAGGATAATACGAACCTCGGATCTTCTTGCTTACGAACCGTATCTGGGTCGATCTCTGGTCTTATATTCGCATTAAGGCTAAACCTCTCAGATCGCAATATAAAAATACATCATCTGCAATTTTTATCGACGCCACATCACAACAATCCTAACCCCATATTCCGGCTCATGACAAATTCCTGCAAATCCACTATAGCATGAGCATGGCTTCTTATATCCTCAAACGCCTGCTACTTATTTTTCCAACCCTGCTGGGTATCCTGCTGTTGAATTTCATCATCGTGCAGGCTGCACCGGGCGGGCCGGTAGAACAACTCATTGCTGAACTCAAAGGGCATCAGGCTGGTGCCACCTCGCGCTTTACCGGCGCTAGTGGCGATATTGCCGGGGCCAGTACTCATCATCTGGGGCAGGACACCAAAAGCCGGGCCGAGCAAGGCATCGATCCGGCCATCCTTGCTGATATCCGTAGCCGTTTCGGCTTTGATAAACCGGCTCATGAACGTTTTATGGATATGCTCATCGGCTATCTGACGTTTGATTTCGGTGAGAGCTTTTTCCGCGCCTCTTCCGTCATCGATTTGATTATCGACCGCCTGCCTGTTTCTATCTCCCTTGGGCTGTGGACCACCCTGCTGGTGTACCTCATTTCCATCCCACTCGGCATCCGCAAGGCCGTGCGTGACGGCAGCCGCTTTGATGTCTGGTCGAGCAGCATTATTGTTATCGGTTATGCCATTCCCAGTTTCCTGTTTGCCATTCTACTCATCATCCTGTTTGCGGGCGGCAGCTATCTCGATTGGTTTCCCCTACGCGGCCTGACATCCGACAACTGGGAGCAGCTCTCGCTTGGTGGTAAGATGCTGGACTATTTCTGGCATATCACGCTGCCGGTACTGGCCATGACCATCAGTGGCTTCGCCAGCCTGACCATGCTGACCAAAAATTCGTTTCTGGACGAAATCGGTAAGCAATATGTCCTTACAGCACGTGCCAAGGGGTTGAGTGAAAAACAGGTACTCATCAAGCATGTGTTCCGCAATGCCATGCTCATCGTCATTGCCGGGTTCCCGGCTGCTTTGATCGGCGTACTCTTTACCGGCTCATTGCTGATTGAAGTGATTTTCTCGCTCGAAGGGCTCGGCCTGCTGGCGTTTGAAGCGGCCATTCAGCGCGATTATCCCGTTATTTTTGGCACACTTTATATGTTTACGCTCATCGGCCTGCTGGTCAATCTCATCGGCGACATTACCTATGTCCTGGTGGACCCGCGAATCGATTTTGAAAGCCGAGAGGTATGAGTCCGGCATGCTGAACCTCTCTCCGCTCACCCGCCGCCGTATCGCCCAGTTTCGTAACAACCGGCGAGGGATGTGGTCGCTGCGCATCTTCCTGCTGCTTTTTATCGTCACCTTATTTGCCGAATTCCTGGCCAATGATAAACCCATCTTTATCTGGCACAATGGTCATGCCTATATCCCGGTGCTGACAGATTACAGCGAAACGGACTTTGGTGGCGATTTCGATACCGAAGCAGATTATCGAGACCCCTACCTGCAGGAACTCATCTCCGGCTCCAATGGCTGGATGCTCTGGCCGCCCATTCCGTACAGCTACAACACCATCAACTATAATCTCGGGCGACCGGCCCCAACCGCACCGGACAGTATCAACTGGCTGGGGACCGATGATCAGGGGCGCGACGTGCTCGCACGTCTCATTTACGGTTTTCGTATTTCCGTCCTGTTTGGGCTGGCCCTGACCTTCGGCAGCGCCATTATCGGTATTATCGCCGGTGCCGTGCAAGGCTATCTCGGCGGCTGGGTTGATCTGACCTTTCAGCGCTTTATTGAAATCTGGAGCGGCATGCCGGTATTGTACCTGCTCATTATCCTTGCCTCTATTGTTGAACCGACCATCTGGTGGCTGCTTGGCCTGATGTTGCTGTTCAGCTGGATGAGTCTGGTCGGTGTCGTACGCGCCGAATTCCTCCGTGCCCGCAATTATGACTATGTGCGTGCAGCGCGGGCCCTGGGCCAGCGCGAGAGTGTCATCATGCGGCGTCATGTGCTGCCCAACGCCATGGTCGCTGCCCTGACCTTCCTCCCCTTTATCCTGAACGGATCAATCACCACGCTAACATCACTCGATTTTCTCGGCTTTGGCCTGCCGCCGGGCTCTCCTTCGCTGGGTGAATTATTGGCACAGGGTAAAAGCAATCCGCAAGCACCCTGGCTTGGTATCACCGGGTTCCTGGTCATGGCGGTGATGCTCAGCCTGCTTATTTTTATTGGCGAAGCCGTGCGTGATGCATTTGACCCACACAAACAGCGCCGCATGGCAGGAGCACCTGCCGCATGAGCCGAAAACAGACGCCACTGGTGGAGACGAAACAGCTGTCCATCTTTGCCCCTGACGGCACAACAGCGCTGGTGGATAATATCAGCTTTACTATACAGCGCGGCGAGACCATGGCATTGGTGGGAGAAAGTGGTTCCGGCAAAAGCCTGACGGCCCTGTCGCTCATGAAATTGCTGGCGCCTGGCCTTTCAATAGCACCGACCAGTGAAATCCATGTGGATGGCATTTCCGTCCATGCCCAGTCAGAAGACAGTATGCGCGCGTTGCGCGGCCGCCGGATGGCGATGATTTTTCAGGAACCGATGACCGCCCTCAACCCTTTGCATACCATACGCCGCCAATTGGCTGAGATGATTCTGTTGCATCGCCCAAACACTACAAAAACGTCACTTGATAAAGAAATCGTCGATCTATTGACTCGTGTTGGGCTCTCCGACCTCACCTCACGCCTCGGCGCCTATCCGCATGAACTCTCCGGTGGCCAGCGCCAGCGTATCATGATCGCCATGGCCATCGCCAATAAACCGGATTTGCTCATCGCCGACGAACCGACGACCGCGCTGGATGTGACGGTGCAACAGCAGGTGCTTGATTTACTCAAAGAGTTACAGCAGGAATCCAATCTCAGCCTCCTGCTCATCACGCACGATCTCACGCTGGTGCGCAAAATGGCGCATCATGTCGCCGTCATGCAGCAAGGCACGCTGGTGGAACAAAATGAAACAGGCGCACTCTTCTCCAATCCCCAGCACTCCTACACGCAATTCCTGCTGGAAGCAGAACCGAAAGGCTTTAATCCCAATTCGGTTGACCCACATAAAACACTGCTCGCCTGCAAGAATCTCTCGGTCAGTTACACAGCCAATAAAGGCTGGTTCGGTGTTGGCAAGAAAGAGAACACGATCATTCACGACCTGAATCTAAAACTCCGACGAGGTGAAGTGCTCGGCATTGTCGGCGAGAGTGGCTCCGGCAAAACCACCCTTGGCCTTGCGTTGCTCCGCCTGATTCGCAGCCAGGGCGGCATCATTTTCAATGAACGCCGTATTGATCAACACCCAACCAAACAATTGCGTCCGCTGCGCCGCCAGATGCAGGTTGTGTTTCAGGATCCGTTTGCCAGCCTCAATCCGCGCCTAAGTATTTTCGAGACACTCGTTGAAGGGCTGCGCATTCACCGGCTCTGCCAGAATAAAGAGGAGGAAGAGCAGGAAGTCAGCCGGTTGCTCGGCGAGGTCGGGCTGGACGCAGAGATGATGCCGCGTTACCCGCATGAATTCAGCGGTGGTCAGCGTCAACGTATCAGCATTGCCCGCGCACTGGCGGTCAAACCACGCTTGCTGCTGCTGGACGAACCAACCTCAGCCCTCGACCTTGCCACCCAGGCCCAGATTATCGATCTTCTAATCAGCCTGCAGGCCAAACATGAATTAAGCTGCCTGTTCATCAGCCACGATCTTCGCGTCATCCGCGCCATCTCACACCGGATTATTGTGCTCAAAGATGGACGCATCATTGAATCCGGCCCCAATGAGGCCATTTTCCGCACCCCGCAGGAAGAGTATACCAAAGCCTTGATTGAGGCTGCATTTGATACATAAAAGAATTAACATTGCACCTGGAGGCACTATCCGCCATCAATAGAGATCAACACCTTACCTCATAGGTCTGATGATGCGCATTCTCGGCACCCTTTTCTTCCTCCTGCTTCTTTGCCTTCCTTCACAGGGATTATCCCAGCCATCGGCCGTAACAACAATAGCCGACAGCCCTGCCATCGCCCTGAGCGGCGTGGGTTTTACCGTTACCCATCCCGCAAAGGCCACCTCACCGGACCTTTCTGCTCCCTATGCCTGCCTGGTCTACGATGTGGACACACCGCTGCTCAAACAGAGTGTACCGTCAACAATCTCGGAAGGCAGGCTTTCCTGCGCTCCCACCTTGGCAAGCACAGGCAGCTATCGCATCAGCCTGGTAGGGCGCGACACTCGCACGCTCGGCGGGCATCTGGTCATTGCCGAGAGCACCATTCGTGTGATTCACGGCGCCTGGTCGCTGCTTCCGGCCCTGATTGCCATTGGCATGGCCTTACTGACACGGCAGGTCATTCCGGCCTTGTTCCTCGGCACCTTTGCCGGGGCATGGATTGTCCAGGACATCACGTTCAGTGGCGCATTGGCGGGCCTTCTTGCCGTGGCCGATACCTATCTGCTACAGGCACTCGTCCCGCCTGACGGCAATAGCGAGCATCTGGCCATTGTTCTGTTCTCGCTGATGACGGGGGGCATGATCGGCGTCATCTCCCATAGCGGCGGTATGGGCGGCATTGTACGCTGGCTGACCCGGCTTGTACGCACCCGCCGTGGCGGACAAACGGCCACCAGCCTGCTTGGATGCACCATCTTCTTTGATGATTACGCCAACACGCTGATTGTCGGCAACACCATGCGTCCGCTCGCCGATAAACTGCGTATCTCTCGTGAAAAGCTGGCCTATCTGGTCGATTCCACCGCCGCTCCCATTGCCTGTATTGCCATTGTCACCACTTGGATTGGTTTTGAAGTCTCGCTCGTTGCCGACACGCTGCCCGGCATGGATGGGCTGAATATCTCCGCCTTTGAACTGGTGCTCCGTTCCATTCCCTACAGTTTTTACCCAATCCTGACCCTCATCTTCATCGCCTGCCTGATTGCCACCGGGCGTGATTTTGGCCCGATGGCCCATGCCGAGGCGATGGCACTGCGTCGGATTAGCCCAACAGCAGAGCCAGATAAGCAGCCGCATGCCGATGCGCTCGACGAGCCCATGCTCACCGACGACGTGCCTGATGGCCCGGCCTATCTGGCGTTTATTCCCATCATCATGTTGATCGGCGTCACCCTGCTTGGACTGATGGCAACCGGCAGCGGTGAGAATCTACGTGAAATACTCGGCAGCGCCGATCCCTTCACCGCCATGCTGTGGGCATCCATGATGAGTCTGATCACCGCCATCCTGCTTGCCGTGGCCACACGCGCAATGTCACTATCGGACGCCTTCAATGCCATGGAAAAAGGCCTGGCGCCGATGCTGCTGGCCGTTATCATTCTCACCTTTGCCTGGGCCATTGCAAATGTTAACAGTGATTTGCACACGGCAGACTATATTGTCTCCTTGCTGGGTGACAGCATCACCCCGGCATTGCTCCCAGCCATTATTTTTGTAGTCGCCTGCCTGACCTCGTTTGCCACGGGTGCCAGTTGGGGCACGATGGGCATTTTAGTGCCACTCGTCCTGCCGCTGACCTGGACCGCCATGCAGCATAGCGGCATGGATGGCACGCAGCACCTTCCCATTCTCTATGCCGCCATTGCCAGCGTACTGGCTGGTGCAGTGTGGGGCGATCACTGTTCACCTATCTCCGACACCACCATTCTCTCCTCTCTTGCTTCCGGCTGCGATCATATGGCGCATGTGCAGACGCAATTGCCCTATGCGCTACTGGTTGGCATCACCGCCTTGCTAATGGGCGTTATTCCTGCCGGGTTTGGTGTGCCATGGTGGCTGGGGTTGGGGGTTGCCAGCCTGGCATTATTCCTGATACTGCGCAGTTTCGGCAAAGAAACGATTTTATGAACAAAGCTGCATAATGGACGCTAGTCATAACCTGCCCGCCTACTCTGTCTCCGAGATTTCGCAAGGCGTCAAACAGCTGGTTGAAGACCATTTCGGGTATGTTCGGGTACGAGGAGAGCTTTCCGGCTTCAAACGCCATACATCCGGGCATTTATATTTCTCACTGAAAGATGAAAGGTCCGTGCTTTCCGGCGTGTGCTGGAAAGGTGTCGCCGGGTCACTCTCCTTCCAGCCGGAGGATGGGCTGGAAGTCATCTGCATCGGGCGCATCACCACCTATGCCGGGCAATCGAAATATCAGATTGTCGTGCAGGAAATGCTGCCCGCCGGGGTCGGCGCGCTTATGGCTTTGCTGGAAAAACGGCGCCAGTCACTGTCAGCAGAAGGATTGTTTGACGAGGCACGTAAACAAGCACTGCCCTTCATGCCGCAGCGCATCGGCGTCGTCACCTCTGCCACCGGCGCCGTCATACGCGATATTCTTCACCGCATCCGCGAGCGCTTCCCCTGTCAGGTGCTGCTCTGGCCTGTCGCGGTGCAAGGCGAACAGGCTGCCAGCCAAATTGCACATGCCATCGACGGATTCAATCATGCCCCGGATGCCATGAAACCGGAGCTGTTGATAGTGGGGCGTGGTGGCGGCTCGCTGGAGGATTTATGGGCATTTAATGAAGAAGTCGTCGTCCGTGCCATCGCTGCTTCAACCATCCCGGTCATTTCCGCCGTTGGCCATGAAACCGATACCACTTTGAGTGACTTCGCCGCGGACACACGCGCCCCCACCCCGACTGCCGCCGCTGAAATGGCTGTGCCGGTACGCACCGACTGGCTGCTCAGTCTTCAGGAAACGGGTCATCGCCTGAACGGCTTGATGCAACGCCAGTGGCAGCATCACCAGTTAACACTCCAGAGCCTTGTTCGCGCCATCCCTCACCCGATGCGCCTTGTGGAGCAACAGATGCAACGGCTGGATGATCGAAGCGAATGGCTCACGGCAACACTTCCGTCACTACTGCGTCGACGTACCGAACAGCTGGGCGCTTTGCGGCTATCTGCCCTGCCATTGAAACATCAGCAACGACAATCACAGGAGCGCCTCTCCTACATCATGCAACGGTTACGTCACACCGCAGCAGATCAACAGACCCACGCCCAATACCGGCTGGAGCGCGCAGCAGCATCGCTGGAACAGCTGAGCTATAAGCGTATTTTAGAGCGTGGGTTTGTATTAGCGAATGCGCCGGACAAGACGTTAATCCGTTCAAAAGCAGAAGCAGCAGATTACACGCAGGTCACCTTGACGTGGCACGACGGATCACGCAAAGCCGCGCTCTCAGGCGCACCAAAAATCAAATCATCGAACAATAGAGAAAAAAAACAAGGATCGCTGTTTGATTAACAAGCTGTGTTTTTAGCCGCCAGCACCGCCTGGCCCGCCGAGACCATCGCCCTCCTGTTGCTGACCACTACCATTAACGGTAAGTGACACGTCATCTTCACCAACATTTTGCATACCCAACAACACTTCATTCAAGTCTAGGCCTAGATTTGCAATGGCTTCACGTGTCGTGCCATCAATTTCATCTAATGTCAGTACACCGTCATGTTCCTGCTCAAGCTCTGCAATCAATAATTCCTCAGCTAATTGCTCAGGAATATATCCCATCGATTCCAGCTGCCCGATTATCTCAGGCTGCTCAAGCATGGTTGCCAAAGCATGCGGGGGCAGACTTTGCAAATACGGTACGAGCTGGTCATCAGGCACGGCATCAATAATAGCATCGATATATGTCTGATCGCCCATAAAGAAGGCTTGGTATGCCACATATTCCTGAGTATCCATGCCAAGAATATTGGCATCTGACTGCCTGCCTAAATCACGATCAACATAAATCTCATTGTAATTTTCGTTTTTATACTCATTCCAGGCTTCAACAGCACCTTCTGGCGGATTCTCACTCATTGCCATTTGTGCCAACTCAGCAACAGTCATTTCCTGACCGTTAATCGTGACGGCCTCACCGTCAACCATCGCTACGTCAGCACCATGTTCGAGAATATATGTCAACTCCAGTCTAATCTGCGCACGCATCATTGGGTCATCAATCTGATCCAACAATTGCGCTAACACCGGTTCACGCATTTGGGTGAGGTCGGTATTATGACGCCCACCATCGCCGCGACTATCCTCATCTACATACCATGGGGATTGATCGGCAGGGACAGTTGCCAACAATAAAGCGGCATTGGCATATTGCTCATCGCTGGCCGTACCAGCCACAATATTGTTAATCAAATTGGCATCTCTTTCCGTAATATCGCCACCATCGTGTACCAAGACAGCCGTAGTGACAACTGAGGTCACTAGAAGCATATCATCCTGACTTAATTCATCAGGTGAAAAACGATGGTCTTGCCCAACGCGACCAATGCCGCGGTCATGCAGTAAATCATCCAGATGGCGCATAGCGCTATAGGCATTATGTACACCATTATCTTCTACTTCCATGCTTTCGCGAACTAAGAGCTCTGTAATAAGAAGGCTTTCATTCAGACAATCTGAAATTCCTCCCCCTCCGGAAATAGCAAGGCACCCCCCTTCCGTGGCATCGACCATACGATCGCCATCTTTTAACCAATCACGCGTGCGACCTTCGTCATAACTACCGCGCCCGATCAAATATTCATAATCCCGACTATCCATTTCAGGATAATTCACTTCATCATTACCGCCGAAATCATGCCATTCTGAAGGTACGGAAGGCAGGAATGGGTTATAAAATTCACCTTGTGGAAAATGATGTTGGCCATAATCCAATACATTAGCAAATGCCAGGCCCTCTCCATCAAGGTAGCTATACAGTATACCATCCGTCGCAAACAGCGGTTGCCAGTCATCTGGATATTGCTCCATGATCTGTTGAATGTCTTCACCATCCAAATTCGCAATAACGGTTGCCTGATCTTGTGTGAGAGGTGGTGTAACAGCACCCGAAATAAGTTGCGGAATCAAATCCTGTAGCATCGTCTCTTCCAGACGCTCTGCTCGCTCATTGGTCACAAGCTCATAACTCGGATGGTCTAACGCCATACCATCAGGAGGAGGGGCGAGCAGCGCATCCAGTGCCGCCTGCGGCATCACATCCAGCACGCCCTCCTGCGTCAGGAAGGTATGAACTGCTTCATCATCATACATCAGCAGACGCTCAGCATCAGCCACTGTCATCCGCTCAGCATGGTTGGTGTAATAATCAGGAATATAGGGATTATTCTGCTCATCGACAAAGCCGGTCATCTCGATGCCGCGCTGCCCGGCCTCATAGCGCAACGGCACCGGAATGATGAAGTAATCGGCAGGCTCCACCACACCCTCTCCATTCACATGATACTGGTTGGTATGATACATATGCTCATTCCCCGCCCACGCATCATGGAACCAGATCACCTGCTCATTCGACATCCGGTCAAGCACACGTGTATCATGGCCTATATCATAGAGCAGCCAGGCTGGATTCTCATGCTCAATGCCCTGACTCGCCAGATGTTCCACTTCGTGCGGCGGCAACCAACCAGTCGGTGGGTCCATATTGGCGATATATTCCATATCCGCCTCGGTCAGCCCGAGCAGCCAGGCTTCGAGTTCCTGATCATTCATGGTCAGCGGATTGGCTTCCAGCCGCTCAATCCGGGCTTCAACCAGGTCAGTCACCAGATCAGGATGTTCATCACGCAGCCAGAACAACCCTTCTGCGTCCATATTGTTGACAAATTCGGGATCCAGCAGCAGCTCATCCAGCAACTCTGGCTGATGCTCCTGCAGATCGACAAGCGCGCCAGAGCCCAGCAACACACCGGAATCAATCAGTGAGTCGACCAGCGCATCTAAGTCAGCACCCAACGCATCGACAAGCGGCCCTTCTTCCAGCAGATCTCGTGGCGTATTAAGCAAAAACGCATATTGCATCAGCGGGTCGGATTCCATGATACCGTCTGGGAATAATTCATCGGCGACGCTCTCAGCGGCGCCTTCGCGGTCAAGATAATCGCGTATATCCTCGTCAGTAAGCTCGGTATCACCAGTGAGCATTTGGTCTTGTACATCATTATGCAACTGCGCATCCGCCTGCGCTTGCAGAATAAGCGTACTCTCTTCGACGATATCGTCTAAATTGCTGGCCGAGTCATCATCCGGATCCCACGCCTCATTCAGCTCGCCGAACAAACCTTCTTCACCAAACAGCGCCTCACGTTCCGTATCGGGCGTACGATCCAGCAGTGTTTGCGGGGTAATGCCGTCAAACACACGATCCACCACCGTCATGTCCACCCAGGTGCCATCATCACGCTGCATAAAGTTATCTGCCACATCACCATCAACCCAAATGCCATCTGCGATCTCAACCGCACCTGACGTGTCTGATGGGACTTGATACTCAGCAATGTCAATGACCGCCATCTCAAGCACCGTTTCCATCAACCCGGCGCTCAATCCGGTTCCCTCTAATATTTCCTGACGTATATCTTCAATCTGTTCACCAAGTACATGCTGTCCGTGATAGCCAAGATACTCACCGGCAAAGCTGTTAGCCGCGGGCACACCCTCCATGCCCTGCAACGCTTCCATGCCTGCCGCCAGTGCATCCAGATTGTCAATATCATCACGGAAGGCGGTGCTTTTCAATCCAAGGAACACCTGATTCAACAAGTCAGGGTCTTGTTCTCGATCTTCAATCGGGACAATCTCACCATCCACAAACGCATAACCGGCTGCATCGAGAATGCCCTCAAATTCCTGGAAGCTGAGATAGTTATCCGCCTGCACTTCTGCAATCAGGTCATCATTCGCCACCCGTGCCTCATTCGCCACCCGTGCCTCATGAATGGCATCAAATTCAGCGGCTGCATCCGGGTTGGTTTGGGCGAGGATACTAGAGATCGCCTCCGGTTCGCCCCAGTAATCCAGCGCCGCTAAATCAAGGCTGTCACTCTCAAAAGCGCGCATCCCGGCTTCAGTCAGGTAATACGTCTCTCCATCAACCACAAACGACACAGGATTCTCAACATCCGGTGCTACAGTGGTGACAAATGGATTAAGGTCACCTGCGATAGGGTTAAGGAATTCGTCAAAGGTCATGGGCGCGGTAGCGGCGAGGCCGTCATCCGTCAACTCAATACCGAGTAATTCCTGTGTCAACTCGCGGGCATCGGCCGCGACCTCTAATTCATGAATTTCATCACTACGCTCAGCAATTTCACCATCGAGTATCGCCAATTGCGCTGCATCCAGTGCCGGATCGCCATCGCGCAGGCCATCAATCAACTCTTCAATCTGCCCAACTGTCTCTACTAGCTGACCATCGAGCATGGCGTCAAACTCAGCCGCTGTCATACCCTGGAAGTAATAATAGGCAAGCTGGGGGTTTCCTTCCAACTGCGTCAACACATCATCGCCCACCGGCTCACTGCGCAGTGCCACCGCATCTTCGGCCAGCTCTAAATTCTCGACAAAACTCAGGAGCGAGTCATTGCTATCGGCACCGATCTGCGCCTCAATAATCGCGGGCATTATATCAGCATTGACGTTAGCACCTTCACCAAACAGCACCACATCTTCCGGTGCCCGCACCATCATATACGCCAAATCTTCCGGCGAGACGTTATACGCAAATCCCGCTGCCAGCAGATCATCCTCGCGCAGCAGTTGAATGGCTTCCTGATATTCGTGGGAATTCGGATCAGCCGTTGTCAGAATCGTTTCAATCGACTCAACGGTTTCGGTAAAATTCTGATCACTTGAATCATCCGGATAAGGCTCATCACTGGCAAAGGCTTCATCCAGCCCCAACCCGTTATCGTCAACGGGAATATCATCTAAATAAGCATTCAGCTGTGCCTGAATGCCATCTTCCTGCAGCAATATATCGACCTGATCCATATCGACATAGGTCGCCTCGGCCAGCACTGCCTGCACGGTTTCATCATTAAACAGCAGACTCCACTGCTCCGGGTCCATATGCTCACGCATGCTGAGAATATCAACCACCGTTAGCTGGCTGGCAAATTCGCGTGCCATGTCTGGGTTATCAACTAAAATACCAACCAGTGTTGCTTCGTCGAGCGTCTGACCGCTTTCTTCCAGATATGCCGATAGTGTGGTCACTTCACCATCAATGATGATGTCACGGTCGGATGCCAAAATACCCTGCATATCCACGCCTGTAGTCAGAAAGGCCTCTGCCCCCTGCATCACTTCACGCGTGTTCAAATCAATAATGCTCTCAGCCACCGCGGCATAAGCGGCACTGTCCGTACCGCCTAATGCTTCTATAAAGGCTGGGTCTTCCAGTAGCGCCTGACGCGTCTCATAGGGCATGGAGGCCAAAATCGCATCCATCTGCGACATGCCAACCTGGTTGGGATTCACCCCCTCAACATCGCTACCGATGGCAATCTCATCCGCTGCGGTTAAATGCTCAGCCCATTGTTGCATATAGGCCGCGCGATCCACCCCTTCAAATGCAGCGACATCGTCGCCATTAATGAATGCTAATACATCATCACGACTGACAGCATCGTCACCGCTCGTGGTGGTATCGTCCTCTGTCGTTGTATTCTGGAGGGCATCAATCGATTGTTGAAAGGCATCAACCGCGGCTTCTTCGGCCATTTCCTGACGCTCTTCAGCAATCGCCGCCGCCAGGGCGGGGTTATCTGCCGCAAATGGCTCTAAGCTATCGAGAAAGGCATCCTGCGCAGCCGGGTCCATCGTGTTAAGCAACGCATCCAATGCGGCCGGGTTCTCACCATAATAGGTCGCAATTTCGGCTTGATACGTACCAACCGCATCATAATTGTCTGACAAATGAGGACTGGGGAACTGAATCTCTTCATTATCGGGCACAGCAACCGTTACCTCCGGCAACTCGCCTTCGGTCATCAAAGCAACAACCGCGGCATTGTCGGCCCCGGCAACGGCGGAATCCGGGCTGGTCGCCACACTCACCCATGCCTCCAGGCGATATTCCTGATCCTCAGCAATGATCTCATCAAGCACGGTTGGGTTATCTGCCATCACCTGGCCGAGTGGGTGGGTGTCATCCACCATGGCCGCTATCAATACATCGCGCTCCATGAAGGAAGTGGGCGGCGCTACTAGCGCCTGTAATTCTGGTCCGTCCAGTGTTGCAGCGGTTTCTTGCAGTAGATATGCCTGCACCAGCTCGCTATTTGTCTCCGCATCGGGATAACGCTCGCGCAATTCATCAAGCAATGGGGGGGGCAGTGTTTCTAAATAGGCATCCGCATCTGCAACGCCAAGATAACTTTGCAGGAATAGATCAGGATCACCTTCCACCAACCCGATCAGCGCTTCGCGCGCCGTGGTCTCTGCGGCATGATCACCGCTGGTTACAGCATCATCAAATGCCTGAATATTGGCATCCATATCCAGTTCAAAATCACGGAAATGCGCCGCTTCTAATTCTTCTTCTGACAAGTTATTGTAAAAAGACTCATTTTCTAGCAAGGCATCGCGCAGCTCCGGGTCAATCGCATTCATGATGGCGATCATTTCCGCTTCGCTATCTATGCTGCTTGCATAGGCCGCCATTACATCATCTGTTGCGCCAGCAGCATACGTTTCTGCCCCGTCAACTCCAGCATAGCGCGCCGCCAGATCAGGAAATCCATCCGGCATCACCGGTGGGTCTTGTAGCAGCCCTTCCAGCACATCGCTGGCATCACCTGGCGCTTGACCATCAAAGGAGGTTTGCGTCTCTTCAATCAACCGCTCATAGTCGCGCTGAACGGCCGCATCACGCTGCGCATCGTCTGGCAGTGAGTTCATAAAGGTCTCACTGGCAAGCAATGTTGCCCGGTCATCACTGTCGAGTACGCTGAACAAGGCATTCACTTCACTGTTGCCATACACAGCGGAGAGTTCACGCCGAACATCTGCTTCAACGGCATTCGGCCCGCGGCGCGCCATTTCTTCTGTCACTAACAGGTCAAACGCTTCAGCATCGGGCACACCACCGCTGAGCATCTCTGCCACACGGGTGACTTTTTCATAGACCATGCGGTCTTCATAATCCCACTGATCGACTGGCGTGTCGCCATATTGCGCCTGAAGCACCTCTAACTGTGCGACCTGCTCAACATAGTCAGCCACGGCATCATCGCTGATCTCGCCATCCACGACCGTAATGCCATCGAGAATATCCTGCTGTACTTCCAGCGCATAGACGGTGAGGTTCAGCTCATCCGTTTGTTCCATCAAATGAGTGTAGACGGCCGGGTCTAACGCTTCCTGAAATGCCGGGCTGTTAACCAGTGCCAGGCGTTGATCCATCGGCAGGCTGTTCAGTAACTCATCGAGCACCGTCACATCGGCCCCTTCGGACACCAGCAGATTCACATGTTCGCCTAAATTGGCCAGGGCCTGCGCACCAAGTTCATTGCCCTGTTCAGTGATGGCATCGATTATCGCCATCGCTTCGGTCAGATCACCCTCGGTCAGGGCCTGATAAGTCATCTGGCCGATGATTTGTTCCGAATAAATCGTGCTGATCGGCGAACCGCCATCATCGCGATTGGGATCAGCCAGATAATCAAGATAGGCAATGTAGCTGGGTACGGGCTGGCCATCGACTTCAATGATCTCTGACGTCATCGCATTGATCGACGCATCGTTAACTAATAGCGCAGCAATCCCAAAATTATTTGGCGCAATCTGGCCGACAATATCCGTCAGGTAATATTGCTGCAAATCATCGAGCGAATTGAATGCCGAGGCATATTGGTTGAAGGTTGCCTCATCCATCGGCGGCGTGCCGGAATAATAGGCAAAGGCTTCATCCTGAAATTCACGAAGTGTGTCTGCTACACTGGCATAATTGCCGCCATTAGCCAGTACATTAATGGTATGTTGTTCTAAAAAACCGCGGCCATTCTGGCCATAAAAAGCATTGGCGGCTGTGCGCTCTGACTCATCTAAACTGTAGTAATCGGCTGCCGCATCCAGTTGAAAGGCGTAACCCATATAGTTACGCTGGTCTTCACCGGTAAGGGCTGCCAACCCGCCGGCAAGTTCATCATGTGTCAGGCTATCGCGTCCCGCCATATCTAGCAGATAATCGCGCAACTCTTCACGACTTAAGTTGCTGCGGCGTCCGCCTTCGGCATAAAAACTATCCAACACTTCATCGATATTGGATTCGTAGATACCATTTAGTATATTGCTCATTCCCCGTCTTCCCTTCGGTCTTTGTCTTTATTTTGGACAGATTTTTTTCCATTGTAGCACAGTTATATTAAGCTTTTGTTTCATATGCCTGCCTCACTTATACACAGCCCACCCAGCCTCTAAAGAAAGTGCCCGGAACAATGACAACCCCTACACTCCTGACCGTGTATTTTGATGGACATGATGCATTCATGCGTTCTGAAATCACTCACTTACAATCTCAGGACACACAGGAAAAAATCGTATGGGTTGATATCGGCGCGCAGTTGGAAGCCATTACCAATCACGAGGAACTGGCACGGTTTTTTGATCGCTCCAAGCGCCTCTACGCAATTGACCGAAAAAACAGAAAAATATTTGGCGCGGACGCTCTGGTCGCTATATGGGAGCTATTGCCGGGACGATGGTGGTGGCTGGCCATCGGCATGCACATGCCGATTATTCGAGAACCATTATTCTGGCTCTACCACCGATCAGCGCTCAAACGCTTTAAGCAACATGCCTGAGTGAGGGAGGCTCCTGATCACCACGGCGTCGGCGTGGCCACATACCGCACGCATCCACCAGCCGCTTCTCTGCCACTTTCCCAGCGTTGAGTAACTGGAAATGGCGATGGTTGACCAGCGCCACGACAATATCCGCCCTATCGATAGCGCTGAGCGCATCACACAGCTCGACCCCATGGCTGGAGAGGGATTCCGGCAAGGTTGCTATATGCGGTTCAACCGCTAATACGGTTCCAATATCCGCTTTAGCCAGCTGCTCGGTGATGTATATCGCCGGGCTTTCACGCAAATCATCAACATCGGGCTTAAATGCCAAACCAAGGCACGCAATCACCGGTTTTTCAAAAGATGTCGCCAATGATTTCACCCGATCGACAACATGGTCTCGCTTGCCGTCATTGATGGTGCGTGCCAGATGAATCATCTTGGCTTCTTCCGGTGCAGAATCGACGATAAACCAGGGATCGACGGCTATACAATGTCCACCCACCCCGGGCCCGGGACGCAAAATATCCACACGAGGATGGCAATTGGCCAGATCGATCACTTCCCACACATTCAATGCCAGCCGATCACAAATAATCGACAATTCATTGGCAAAGGCAATGTTGACATCGCGAAACGCATTCTCCGTTAACTTGACCAATTCGGCAACATCCGACGTTGTCTGCTTGCACGCCCCACGAACAAAGCGTTGATAAAGTTGTACGCCCAGCTCGCTACATCGCTCTGTCATTCCGCCGATAATACGGTCATTTTGCACAAGCTCGGTCAGAATACGGCTCGGCAATACCCGCTCAGGACAGTACACCAGATGAATATCAGCCTTCTCAGCAGCCTGGTGTGGAAACGATAAGTCCGGCCGCAGATTCGCCAACTGCTTACTTAAACGGGCTGTTGATCCTACAGGGGAAGTCGACTCCAACACCACCAAATTGCCCGATTGCAACAAGGGTGCAATCGATGCGCCTGCCGCCTCGACATGGCTCATATCAGGTTGATTCTGTTTATTCAGTGGCGTTGGCACCGTGATAATAAAAGCATCGGCTGTCACCGGTTTTGTCGATTCACTGAGCGCACCCTCCTGCACCACCTTGTAGACTAATCCTTCCAGATCTGGCTCTACAATATGCACGCGGCCTTCTTTCAGCGTAGCGACAATATCCGGATTGCGATCAACACCCGTCACCTTAAATCCATGACTGGCCATAATGGCGGCGGTCGGCAAGCCGATATAGCCTTGCCCAATCACACAAATATGCTCGAATGTCATCGTTTTGCCCTCAATGCTGCTAAAATACGCGTTGTCGCCTTACCATCGCCAAATGGATTATGCGCCCGGCTCATGGCATCATATGCATCCTGATCATCCAGTAGCTGGTTTGCCTCCTGGATGATCAGGTCGCTACTGGTACCCACCAGTTTAGCCGTACCCGCCTGCACTCCCTCTGGACGCTCCGTGGTCGAGCGCATCACCAACACTGGTTTACCCAGCGCGGGCGCCTCTTCCTGAATGCCTCCGGAATCGGAAATAATGAGATTGGCCCTGCGCATCAGATAAATAAACGGCAGGTAATCCTGCGGCTCGATAAGCATCACATCAGGATGCTTGCCTAATGCCGCTTCCACCGGTTCTCGCACATGGGGATTAGGATGAACCGGAAAGACAATCTGCACATCCCCACGCTTGGCTAAGTAAGACAATGCATCGCAAATGCGTTCAATACCGCCATCAAAATTCTCACGCCGGTGTGACGTCACTAAAATAGTGCGCTTATTCTCATCCAGAAAACTGAATTGCTTCGCCAGCTCTGTTGACAATGATACATCTTCATCAATTTTAGCCAGAAAATAATGCAATGCATCAATGACCGTATTGCCCGTCACATAAATGCGCGATGCCGTGATGCCTTCTTTTATCAAATGTGAAGCAGCCGATTCCGTCGGGGCAAAATGCCAGCGCGTCACCAGTGACGTCACCCGGCGATTAAATTCCTCCGGCCAGGGGGCATATAAATCACCGCTTCTAAGCCCTGCCTCAATATGGCCAACCGGAATACGGGCATAAAAGGCAGCCAGGGATGCCGCAAAACTAGTCGTTGTATCCCCCTGCACCAGCACACAATCCGGTTTAACTTTCTCAAAAATCGCTGGCATAGCCTCAAGCACAGCCGTGGTAATACCAGTCAATGTCTGGTCATCACGCATCACATTGAGATCGATATCTGGCGTAATTTCGGCCAATGACATCACCTGATCGAGCATGTGACGATGCTGTGCCGTCACGCAGACCGTGAGCTCAACATCCTCAGCCTCAGCAAAGGCATGACAGACAGGAACAAATTTAATCGCTTCGGGACGGGTGCCGAACACGGCGAGAACGCGCATGAGAAAGCTGAATCGTTAATATAAGACAGGCATAGCATGTAGCGAGCAGATGTAAAGATTCTGTGAAACATGCGACGCTATATGAGATAGGCAATCACATATCATTAAGAAAATTGAGAGCTTTTAGCCATATGCTGGTGCAGATTAGGATAAATCTGCATGACGACAAAACAAACAGACGCCAAAACCAATGAGAGCACTGGTGCGACATTGGCACAGAAAGATGCGATAGAGCATATTGAGACAGTCTTTTGCGATGAAGAGGAAGGGCTGACCCACCTCCTACAACTGTTAGAGCAAAACCAGCAGGCAGCAACGGAAGCATATGAAACTTTTGTAAAAGAACAGGAGTCCGGCCTCCAATCGATGCTGGACGGCACCGCATCAGATAATCTGGAAGCACTCAAAGCCAAAGAGCGCAGTCTAATTGCCCAACAACAATCGATTCAGGCAATCAGCAAACAGGTTGCTGCCAAGCTCGGCAGCATGCCGGAGGCCAAATCCAAGGCCATTAAACAACAACTCTCCCTTCTGCAGCAAATGCTGGATCATAATGTTGCCGCATTTGAGAGTATGAAGGCGGAATTAACAACACAGATGACACAGGCATTGCATAATTTATCGGAAGATACGCAGCAGCGACGCCAGGAACTGCAACTGTCACATACCAGGAAACTACGAGATTCCTTCAATGGCTTGATTGACGAAACCACATCACAGCAACAGCAGTTGCGAAAGAAATACCGCAGCCTGATTGAACAGGAACAGGAAGGTATTCGCACCGTCATTGCTGACTCCCGCGAAAAACATCAGAAATTGCAGGAAGAACATGAAATTCGCAGCCAGGAAAACCGTAATTTCGTTACCTCGCAAATGCAACTCTGTCATAACCTGCTAAAAGATGGAGAAAAAGAAAAAGCCTATCATGTACAGCTGGATGTGCTGAAGCAATTGAAGGAACGCCAGCAAAAAATGCGCTCAGAGCTGTCATTGACCTCGGAAGAAAATGAAACGGCTCTGATGAAACTTCGCCACGACACCAACTCGGAACTGGCAGATGTCAAACAGCAAGGCGAAGCATTATTTGAACAGGCCAAACAGTTTCTCGATCGACAGGAACATGCATATCATGAACATCACCAGAAAAAACTGGAAGCGGCGACCCGGCATGAAATTGAGCAATTTGAACGGAATATCACTACCCATCTTTCAGCACTGAAAGAAGAACAGGGAGATGCCTTTCAGGCTATCAGCGGTAAATTGCGTAAGCAAACCCTGGATCATCAACGTCGACGCAACGAAGAACACCAGCAGATCATGACGCATACACGTCATCAGATTATCGAACTGGAACGGCGAACCACACGGCAGCTAGATCAACAGGACAAAGAACGCCAGCAATTCTTCAGCCATTCGGAAGAGACGCTCCTTGCATTCACTGACAATAGCGACGCCATGCAAAAACAACTCCGCCGCCAGGAGCGTGAGATGATGCAAAAAGAACATGAAGAAACCCAACGTCTGATTCAGCAATTAGAAGCCTCAGGCAAGGAGATGGAAAAGAAACTCCGCAACGAGAATCAACAGGCGCGGATGGATATGGTGCGCGAGATTAATGAAAAACAACAGGCCATGAAACAACAGCACAAGGACACACGCGATAACAGTGTTGTTCGGATGTTTGATCATATGCGCAAGACACTGGAACAGATCGATGATTGCCGCCATCAACAGCAGCGCCTGATTGCCGACGAAAAACGTCGCATTGCCGAACTGGCCGAGCAAATGGACGAGAAGCAAAGAGAATACCAACAGCAGCACCATGAGCGGGGCCGCCGGGCACAGCAAAAACTCGACCGGGCGCTGAAACGCATTCAATCGCGGGAAGAATCGCTCCGCAGTGAAATGAGCCGGTTGGAACGGATGGTCATCGAGATGAGTGATCACACAGTGACGCAGAATCCCGAGCAGCAGCAATTACTGACGCTGGCACAGGAATCACGCGATAAACAGCGCCAGCAGCTCAAACAATGCGAAGAAGAGAGGACGGCAGCGCAAGAGCAATTCCGTCAGGAATCAGACGTCAGCCGCACCACCTTGCTTGAAGAACAAACCCAACTGCAGGAACAACATGCAGACGAAATCACACGACTGCGATCAGATATGAAGGACAAAGAGACATGGTTGGCACGTGAATTGGAACTCCTGCTCAAACAACATGAACGCCTCAAAGAAGAAATGAAAGAAGAAACAGAATCCCATTATGCCAGCTTCAAGGACGAACAAAAAAAACTATTCATTGAGACTCAAACCAAATTGCAGGAATTGGAAAACCGCATCTTGCACGCGGAGCACCCCTCCCAGGCCAGCTAATATTTATATTACATAAAATAAAAGTGAAAATATATATTTCACTTGACATGCCGGTAAATAAGGCGCAAGCAGTGGCGCTGATAACCGCGCTATGATACAGACACCTTATGAGCCTGACCCATCTCGATCAGCTGGAAGCTGAAAGCATCTACATTTTTCGCGAAGCCTTTCACCATATTGACCGGCTAGGTATGCTATGGTCATTCGGCAAAGACTCCACGGTGATGATCTGGCTGGCGCGAAAGGCCTTTTTCGGTCGGATCCCTTTTCCACTGATTCACTGCGACACCGGACTCGAAATGGATGAGGTCTATGCCTACCGCGACCGCTATGTCAAGGAATGGGAATTAGATTTTATTTCTGCCGAATGTCCGCCTTTAGAGACGACAGACCCGACCTTGCCACATGATGCGCGCGTTGCAGCACGCAAAACCGGTGGACTGAAACAGGTGATTAGCGACCACGGATTTGATGCGATCATCGCCGGTATCCGGCGTGATGAAGAAGGCACTCGTGCCAAGGAGCGTGTATTCAGCCCGCGAAATCTGGAGTCACAATGGGATATTCGCAATCAGCCGCCGGAGTTCTGGAATCAATATATGACCAATTTTCCTACCGGCACTCATGTGCGCATCCATCCACTGCTGCATTGGACCGAACTCGACATCTGGGAATATATCAAACGCGAGAATATCCCGGTCGTCCCGCTCTATTATGCGCAAGCCTATGATGAATTTTTCGGCCAGGATTATGGCGGTGCCATGATGCGTTTCCGCTCACTAGGCGAAAAAGGCATTACTTATCCCGTGCCGAGCGAAGCGACCACCATTGACGACATCATCGCGGAATTAAAAGTCACCAAAATTTCTGAGCGCGCCGGGCGCCCGATGGGAGCTGACAGTGATGAATCCAGCTTTGAGCGTCTGCGTGCTGATGGGTATATGTGAGGAATGATGCCCATGCCATCCATCGCAACGCATTCCACGCCGCAATCACTGACATTTTCGCAGATCACGCCAGATCAATTTTCGTCTGTAGACCGTCTATTTCATCCAGCAGTAAAAACCGGTCGCTATTTCTGCATTGCGCAGGATGCTGATGACGATGCGCGTCTTGATTATTGGTTCGGACCCAAACGCAATGGGCATGCTTTTATAGCAACCAATGATGATGGCTTTATTGTTGGTAGTTATTATTTACGGCCAAACTATCCGGGGCCCGGAAGTCATGTCGCCAATGCCGGATATGTCGTCGCTGAAACAGAAAGGGGCCGAGGCATTGCCAGCCAGCTATGTGCAGAGTCACTTGCTGAGGCAAGACGGCAAGGCTATCGCGCCATGCAATTTAACTGTGTCGTCAGTACGAACGGCCCTGCCATCCATATCTGGAAAAAAACCGGCTTTGCCATCATCGGCACCCTGCCCCGTGCCTATCATTATGAAGGCAACCACTATGTTGACGCCTATGTCATGTATAAGGAATTATAAGATGAGTGCCCTCGCTAAAACCGCGCAACATGTTCCCGAAAGCGATGCCGAAAGCGAACGCCAGCAAATGAATATCGTCATTGTCGGTCATGTCGATCACGGCAAATCCACCCTGATTGGCCGCCTGTTCCATGACACTGGCTCGCTGCCGGATGGTACGTTCGAACGTATCACCAATATGTGTAAAAAACGTGGCATGCACTTTGAATGGTCGTTCCTGATGGATGCGCTCCAGGCTGAGCGCGATCAGGGTATTACCATCGACACCACCCGCATCTGGTTCAAAACCACCAGCCGGGATTATTGTATCATCGACGCCCCCGGCCATAAGGAGTTTCTGCGTAATATGGTCAGCGGTGCGGCCAGCAGTGATGCAGCTCTGCTCGTGATTGATGCCAAAGAAGGGGTGCAGGAGCAATCGCGCCGCCATGGTTATCTGCTGCATCTGCTCGGGGTCGATCAGGTTGCGGTTGCCATCAACAAAATGGATGCGGTGAATTATGATGAGGCGCGTTTTCGTCAGGTAGAGCAGGATATCCAAGACTACCTCCAATCCATCGGCATCACACCCACCTTCATCATCCCGCTGTCAGCACGGGAAGGAGACTGCGTCACCGGCTCGTCTGACAACATGCCGTGGTATAGTGGACTCGCAATCACCGCTGCGCTGGATCATTTTACGCTGCCTTCGAGCGATGATGACAAGCCGCTGCGTTTTCCGATTCAGGATATTTATAAATTCGATGATCGCCGCATTCTGCTCGGACGTCTGGAAAGTGGCCGCCTGAAGGTCGGCGATGAACTGCTTTTCAGCCCGCGCAATACGCTCGCGCGCGTCAGCAGCATTGAGAGTTGGGATGGGTCAGAAAAAGTGCATGAGGCGGTCGCCGGGCAGAGCATTGGCATCACCATAGATGAACATCTGTTTTTGGAACGTGGCCACATTGCCAGCCACACAGCACAGGCCCCAACACTGACAAACCGCTTTCGTGCACGCCTGTTTTGGTTGGGTGATCAGCCGCTTGCAATCGGCAACCGCTACAAGCTCAAACATCAGACAGCAGAATTCACCGCGACGATTGAGGAAATCGAGCAGGTGGTGGATACCCAAAACCTGGCGCATACCAATGAACATCATGTTGCGCGCAATGCAGTGGCCGAGGTGATTATTCGCCTGAAAGGTCAGGCGGCCCTCGACGATTTTAGCAAGAATCACGGCACCGGCCGCTTTGTGCTGGTCGATCAGTATCATATTGTCGGCGGCGGTATTATTGATACGGAAGGGTTCCCCGATCAGCGTGTGGCGACACGCACAGCCAAAGCGACCAATCTGACACCGCACGAAATGACTGTCACGCCAGAACAGCGCGCCATCATGAATGGTCATCAGGGGGGCATTTTGTGGTTCACCGGGCTGTCCGGCGCCGGTAAATCGACATTAGCGAATGAACTTCAACGTCGCCTGTTTGAAAAAGGCTATCAGGTAACGGTTCTTGATGGCGACAATATTCGTCGGGGCCTGTGTTCTGATCTCGACTTCTCTCCCGAAGACCGGTCGGAGAATATTCGCCGCATTGGTGAAGTTGCCTCTCTTTTTGCCAATGCCGGCATGATCGTCATCACCGCCTTCATCGCTCCTTACGAAAAAGACCGATTAGCTGCACGCAATGCGGGCGGACGAAAATTCCATACCGTCTACATCAAGGCAGATATTGAGACCTGCGAACAACGTGATGTGAAAGGCCTGTATGCCAAAGCCAAGCGCGGCGAGATTCAGGATTTTACCGGGATTTCTGCACCATATGAAGCACCGGAAAATCCGGAACTAACCGTCGACACTACGGCATTATCCATTGAGGAAGCTGTTACCACGCTTGAACATTATGTCAAGGAACATCTGGTCAATACAATGAGCAAGGCACGTCACGAGACCGGCTATGCTATCTAACTTGACCACACCGCCTATTCAGCGCTAAGCCTTCTTTATACATCCGTTGCTATTTGGCATTCCATGTCTTCATCTCCGATTCTATTTGCCCGTACCATAGAAGCTGACGGCACAAGCCGTGTTTTGGAGGGAGAGAGCATTGCCCGCACCATAGAATCGGATAATCTGGCCTGGGTACATTTGAATGCTCTGCACCAGGAAACCCGTTCATGGCTGCAAGCACACATTACCTACCTCGATCCGATTATTCTGGATGCATTACTGGCCGAAGAAACGCGCCCACGCGTCACTGAATATGGTGATGGAGTGATGCTGATTCTGCGCGGTATGAACCTCAACGAAGGGGCCAAACCCGAAGATATGATATCCATTCGCCTGTGGATTGATCCGCACCGCATCATCAGCATCGAACGCCGACCACTCAAAGCCGTGCAGGATGTACAACGGCTGATGGAAGAAGGCAGAGGCCCGAAAAATAGCGGAGCTTTCTTAAGCCTCCTGACCCACGCCTTGTTCCGCCGCATGGAGCCGATCATGCAGGCGCTGGATGAACAAATCGATGATATTGAAGAACAGGTAATGGAAGAGCCAGACAAAAGACTGCGCACCGCCATTGTCCACGCGCGTAAAAAAGCCATGCTCTTCCGGCGTTACATCGCCCCTCAGCGTGATGCGATTGGCCAACTGCGCATGAGTGCTCTGGGCTGAATCACCGATGCCGATCGCCGTCATTTGCAGGAATCCTATGATCGCCTTCTGCGCTATATTGAAGATCTGGATATGGCGCGCGAACGCGCTCAAATCGTCAAAGACGAACTAACCAATAGCTTAGCCGAACATATGAATCGGATTATGTATCTGCTTTCGGTCACCGCCGCTATTTTCCTTCCGCTTGGCTTTCTCACCGGGCTGCTGGGTGTCAATGTGGGGGGCATTCCCGGAAGCGAAAATACAGATGCATTCTGGATCTTCTGCGCCATCCTAATAGGGCTGACCATTTTGCAAAGCCTCATCTTCAGAGTATTGCGCTGGTTTTAAAAACAGCCCGCCCAGAAAGAAGGTATCGACTTTTTCCCAATATCTAAAATGGCAGCCACCGCTGGAGCTTACGCTCTGCGCCACCCGTATTGGGCAAGGTGACAAGACCGCTATTGCGTTCAAACGCGCAGGTCGGCAGGCTCTTTTTGGTTAAGCGACACCAACCCGGTTTCCCGTCACGCTTGCAGGCCACCCCTTCAAACCGCTGCTCCCCGGCATCTGGCCGCCGCATATATTCTTCATAAGGACGGCAGGGCAGATCATATTTGGTGATGAATGCTGCACCTGGAATAATCTGCCCACTGGTGCCACTATCATCCACCATCCATGAAATCGCCTGGCCATCGACCGCAGCCTCCATCGCATAATCAAACATGCTGTGATAATAGTCGCGCTCGACCTTGGTCAGCGCCTCGTAGAGCTCGCCCCACGCTGGTTGTTTTGCAACGGCATGCTGTGCAAAACACAATACAATCCCGATAATCATGATTCTAAAATAGGCCATAATCGGCATTATATCACAAAAATGCGGGGCCGCGAATGATCGGTAGCGATAGCACTTGCCACCTCTCAACAACACAGGCTAATGATGGAAGAAACACCATAGACAACATCATGCCTGAACTAGATAGTGTCGTCACGAGATGGAGAATGTGACGAAAACTGCCATTTTCGAGAACCGGAAGTTCCAGTGTATATCAATACATGGAAGCCGACAATGAGCCGAAAGGCCATTGGAAGCAAAGCTCCCGGAGGGTGAGCTGAGTTAAAACGAAGCGAATCTAAGCGCAGAAAATGGAAGTTTGTAGGCCATTAAACATCTCGTGACGACACTATCTAGCTTTAAGGCACACAATACGGGGAGAATACAATAATGGCTGCTTCGATATATGCGGACCTTAAGCCCAATCCTGCCAACCACATGCCGCTGTCACCATTAGGGTTCATTGAGCGCACGGCGCAAATCTACCCTGAACGCACTGCCATGGTGCATGGGTCGATTCGTCGCAACTGGCGTGAACAATATGCACGCTGTCGCCAACTCGCCAGCGCGCTGGAACGCCATGGCATCACGCACGAAGAAACCGTCTCTATCATGGCCCATAATGGCCCGGCTCATTTTGAAGTCTATTTCGGCGTGCCGATGATGGGAGCCGTCATCAGTGCCCTCAATGTCCGTTTAGATGCACGCCTGATCGCCTTCATGTTGGAACATTCGGAGACAAAAATCCTCTTTGCCGACCGTGAGTTTCACGCCGTTATCACCGAGGCACTTGCCAGCATGAAACACAAGCCGACAGTCATCGACATTGATGACCCGCTATGCACGGACGGCGAACCTATTGGCGACATGACCTATGAGGAATTTATCGCCACCGGCGATGCAGGCTATGAATGGCAATGGCCGGAGGATGAATGGAAACCGATCAGCCTGAATTACACCTCCGGTACCACCGGTGACCCAAAGGGTGTGGTCTACCATCATCGCGGGGCCTATCTCAACGCCATAGGCAATGCACTGGTCTGGAATATGCAGCAACACCCGCATTATCTCTGGACGCTGCCCATGTTCCACGCTAGCGGCTGGAGCTTCCATTGGACCATCACCGCCATGGCCGGCACCCATATCTGCCTGCGAAAAATTGATCCGGCGGAGATTTTTCGTCTGATCGATGAAGAACACATCACCCATTTCACCGCCGCACCAATTGTCCTCAACTTCCTCATCAACGCCCCGGCGGAGGTCAAACGCCGTTATGATCGCATCATCGATGTGATGACTGCTGGCTCTGCCCCGCCTGCCACCACCCTCGCCGCCATGGCAGAGATGGGCTTTAACGTCACTCACGTTTACGGTGCAACAGAAGTATTCGGCCCGGATATGTCCTGCGCCTGGCACCCGGAATGGAACGATTTGCCTTTAGCGGAGCAGGCACAGTTAAAAGCCCGGCAAGGGGTGCGCTCTCCTGTGCTGGAACAGATGATGGTCGCCGATCATCATTCATTAGAAGAAACACCCTGGGACGGCCAAACCATTGGCGAATGCATGATGCGCGGTAATGTGGTGATGAGTGGCTATCTGAAAAATCTGGAGACAACCGCCGAGACCTTCCGCGGAGGCTGGTACCACACTGGCGACCTTGCCGTGCGCCACCCGGATGGCTATATCGAGGTTAAAGACCGCCTCAAAGATATCATTATCTCCGGCGGCGAGAATATCTCCACTATCGAGGTGGAAAGCATTATCTATCGCCACCCGGCTGTGATGGAAGCGGCGGTTGTGGCAAGACCAGACGAAAAATGGGGTGAGACACCCTGCGCCTTTATCGAACTCAAACCCGATGCCCAGCCACTTACGGAAGAGGAGATGATTGCCTGGTGCCGCGATAATATGGCGCATTTTATGGCCCCTAAAACCATCATCTTCGGCCCGCTGGACAAAACGCCGACCGGTAAAATTCAAAAATACATCCTGAGGGAACGGGCAACCGCATTATGAAAGCACACTCTATGAAGGACGACCCCATTGTCATCACCGGCTATGCCCGCACGCCCATGGGAGGCTTTCAAGGGAGCTTGAGCAGCCTGAGTGCGCCAGAGCTTGGGGCCGCAGCTATCCGCGCCGCTGTCGAGCGCAGCAACCTCAAACCCGACGATGTCGATGAAGTCAATATGGGCTGCGTCCTGCCTGCCGGGCTGGGTCAGGCACCCGCGCGGCAAGCATCACTCGTGGCAGGCCTGCCGCAAACAACCGGCTGTACCACCATTAATAAAATGTGCGGCTCCGGCATGCGTGCCGTCATTCAGGCCCATGATCAGATCATCGCTGGCAGCAGCGACATCATGGTCGCCGGTGGTATGGAAAGCATGAGCAATGCGCCTTACCTCCTGCCCAAAGCACGCAGTGGCCTGCGTATGGGCCATGCAGAAGTCATGGATCATATGTTCCTGGACGGGCTGGAAGATGCCTATGATAAAGGCAAGCTGATGGGCGTATTCGCTGAGCAATGTGCGAGCCATTTCAACTTTACCCGAGAGCAACAGGATGCCTTTGCCCTCACCTCACTCGAGCGCGCCCAAACAGCCATTCAAAAAGGCTGGTTCGAACGTGAGATTACTCCCGTAACACTCCGCACCCGCAAGGGAGACGAAACCTTCACCACTGATGAACAGCCGGGCAATGCCAGGCCGGATAAAATCCCTCACCTCAAACCCGCCTTTGCGAAAGACGGCACGGTCACCGCTGCCAATGCCAGCTCCATCTCTGATGGCGCTGCGGCGCTCACTCTCATGCGACGCAGCGAGGCGGAAAAACGAGGCCTCCCCATTCATGCAACCATCATCGGCCACGCCACCCATGCCCAGGCACCAGACTGGTTCACCACTGCCCCGGTAGGGGCCATAAAAGCCCTCTTTCAGAAAATCAACTGGCAAGTGGCTGATATTGATCTGTTTGAAATCAATGAAGCCTTTGCCGTGGTCACACTCGCAGCCATGAAAGAGTTGGATCTACCCCATGATAAAGTCAATATTCACGGCGGAGCCTGCGCCCTTGGCCACCCGATTGGGGCCTCCGGCGCACGCATCATGACGACCTTGCTTGCCGCCATGGAAAAACTGGACGTGGCGCGTGGCATGGCGGGTATTTGTCTGGGCGGTGGCGAAGCCACAGCCATTGCATTAGAACGGGCAAGCAGATAAATCCCTCATGCAACGCATGAATATCGGCAAAAGGAACCCATGGAACATTTTCTGACCGACGAACAACGCATGATCCGTGACATGGCACGCCAGTTTGCCCAGGACAAACTCCTGCCGGGTGCAGCAGAGCGCGATCGCACTAGCGCATTTCCAAAGACGGAAATAGGTGAGATGGGTCAGCTTGGCCTGATGGGTATGCTGGTGCCAGAGGCCCATGGCGGGTCAGACACCGGAGCCATCGCCATGGCCCTCGCCATTGCCGAAATCGCCAAGGGTGATGCCGGAGTCTCTACCGTGATGAGCGTCCAGAATTCACTCATCTGCACAGCATTGATGCGCTTTGGCAGTGACGTACAAAAGCAGCAATTTCTCACCGCCTGCGCCACTGGTGAGATGATCGGCGCATTTGCTCTCACCGAACCCCATGCCGGGTCAGATGCCGCATCACTGCGCTGCCGCGCTGAGAAAAAGGGTGATCACTATATTCTCTCCGGCACCAAGCAATTCATCTCCAGCGGCAAACATGGTGATCTAGCACTGGTCTTTGCGGTGACCGACCCAGAAGCCGGAAAGAAAGGTATCAGCGCGTTTCTCGTTCCCACCGATAGCAAAGGCTATACGGTGACGGCAGTGGAACATAAAATGGGCCAACACTCATCCGACACTGCCCAAATTGCCTTTGATCAGGTCGAAGTGCCGGAAGAGCATCGCCTGGGTGCTGAGGGCGAAGGCTATAAAATCGCCTTGTCTAACTTGGAAGGTGGGCGCATTGGCATCGCCGCCCAGGCACTCGGCCTTGCTGAAGCCGGGGCTGAACTGGCACTAGCCTATGCCAGGGAGCGCACCAGCTTTGAGGCTCCGATTATCAACCACCAGGCCGTTGGGTTTCGCCTGGCCGAAATGAACACCCAGCTTGAAGCTGCCCGGCTAATGGTGTGGCAAGCCGCTGCCTTGCGCGAGCAAGGTAAGCCCTGCCTGAAAGAAGCTTGCATGGCCAAACTCTATGCCTCCGAAGCAACGGAGTTTATTCTCCATAATGCTATGCAAACGCTGGGAGGCTATGGTTACATCACCGACTATCAGATTGAACGGCTCTACCGCGATGCTCGCGTCTGCAGCATGTATGAAGGCACCAGCGATATCCAAAAGCTCATCATTCTGCGCGAATTACAGCGTGATTAAGCAAGCGCTTTGTTTTGCCGGCGCAAGCGAGACTATCAACGAACGAGGAAAGCACCATGAAACTCACTCCACATATTTCAGCTTTGGTCACCGGCGGCGCCAGCGGCATGGGCGCTGCAACAGCACGGGCCTTAGCAAAAGCAGGAGCCACCGTTGCCCTGCTCGATATGGATGAAGACAAGGCCGGAGAGGTCGCCAGCGAGATTGGCGGCATGGCCGTCGGCTGCAACATCACCAGCGCGGAGCAATTGGAAGCCGCCTATGCCACTGTGGTGAAAGAACAGGGCGCACCGCGCATTGTTGTGAATTGCGCCGGCATTCTCATTGGCAAACGTGTGCTGGGGCGTGACGGCCCGGCCGACCTCGACCACTTCGTAAAGGTCATTGAAATTAACCTAATCGGTAGCTTCAATATGATGCGCCTCGCCGCCGCTGGCATGGCGGAGCTGGAACCCGTCACCGATTCGGGCGAGCGGGGCGTCATCATTAATGCCGCCTCCATCGCGGCCTTTGAAGGCCAAATTGGTCAGACCGCTTATGCCGCCTCCAAAGGCGGGGTCGTATCCATGACCCTCCCCGCCGCACGTGAACTGGCACGATTCGGCATTCGTGTCATGGCCATTGCACCCGGTGCGGTGCAAACACCGATGATTGGCGAGATATCCGATGAACTGCAAGCCTCCATCGAGAAGTCCATTCCCTTTCCCAGTCGTTTCGCGAAACCGGAGGAATTTGCCACCCTCGCCTTGCATATCGTTGAGAATGAAATGCTCAACGGCACCACCATCCGCTTAGATGGCGCCGCCCGGCTTGAACCGAAATAACCAGCAGGTGGTTAGCATGTAGATGAACGGTCTAAATGCCACACTTGTTCATGATAGAACAGATAGCGTTCAGGTGATGTCTGGAATAAAGACTGAATGGCAACATCACGCCAGTCCAGCCCGCCGGTAAAACTGCCAAAGGCAGGCATCACCATGCGCTGTTCATCATGCAGCATCGCCTTGCCACGAATGGTCTGTCCTTGAAGACGCAGCCGCATTTTGGGATGAAAATGGCCGATAATCTGCCGCTGGCGCACATCGGCCGGTTCATGATGAAAGGCAATCGCGTCATGGTGCAGAAAGGGCAGCACACGTCCGGCTAACCCAGCCGGTAATTCCGGATCATGATTACCGGTAATCCAGATCCACTCCTGGCAGCTTGCACATAGCTGATTCAAACGCGCCTTATCTTCCTGGCGCAGGCGCAACTCGGCCTGCCGATCGTGGAAACTATCGCCCAGACAGATCACAACATCCGGCGCATAATCCTTACATACCGCCTGCAAGCGGTTGATCGTATCATGCGTGTCCAACGCGGGGATGGAATGACCATACCGCCGCAGAAAGGAACCTTTCTCCAGATGCAAATCTGAAACGATCAACATGCGGTGGCGCGGCCAGAACAATACCCCGCGGCCATCGACCAGCCAATCATGCCCGCCAAAACGGCAAGGGGCGGGTTGATTATCAACCTCATGCGATCGCTTCAACATCCTGACGCACAGCCTCCATGAGTTCTTCCGCTTCTTCCTGCACGCTGGCCTGATTCAACAACGCCTCAATGCCCGATCCTCTGACACGCTCGCTGCGCACATCCAGCACAATGGGAATAGCCATGGGTGATACACGGCTCAACGGCTTAAATGTCACCGATTGATGATACCGGTCAATCCACTCGCCAAGCCGTTGCAGATCCAGCAGTTCTCGCTCCGCATCCTGACGTGTAACATGCAGCAAAATATGATACGGATCGTAGCGGCGCAGCACATCATACAGGATATCCGTCGAAAAGGTCACCTGTTTCATGGTTTTGTGACTCCCGGCATAACGCTGCTCGACTAAGCCGCTGATGGTCGCAACATGCCGAAACGAGCGCTTGAGCATCGAGGTATCCATCATCCATTCTTCCAACTCCTCCAACAGGATGTCCGGTGTCAATAGCGTGTTGAGCGATTCAGCCTTAACGGAATTCACAGAGGCGATCGATAGCCCGTAATCCGTCACACTGAAACTAACGGGCTTCAATCCGGCCCGTTCCATCCGGCGCGTCAGCAGCATACCGAGCGTTTGATTCGCCTTACGGCCCTCGAAGGTGTAAAACAAAGTATATTGCAGTCGGCGATACGGAAACTGCTCCACCAAAAGTGTAGATTCGCCGGGAATAGCAGAGAATGTCGCCTGCAGGGCCAACCATTCCTGCACATCCTCAGGCAATACTGACCACGCTGCTGGCTGTTGCAACAATTGGCGCACACCATCGGCCAGAAATGTCGAGAGTGGCATCTGACCGCCCACATAAGAGGGAATTTTCGGCTCACCCGCCTGCGCCGGCCGCGCTTCCAGCACCATGTCCGTGACCCCGACAAACGATAACACCTCACCGGCAAATAAAAACGTATCACCCGGGCTGAGGCTCTGGGCGAAATATTCTTCGACCTCACCGATGATTTTACCACGATGCGCCTTGTGGACACGCTTAACCTTCAACCGCGCCGCCTCGACAATCGTTCCGATATTCTGTCGATGGCGCTGCACCACCGTGCGTGAGGCCGGTTTGTAACGCCCGTCATCACCCTGCTCCAGCCGCTGATAGCGATCATAGTGCTGCAGGGCATAGCCACCATCCACCACAAATCGAAAGAGCTCGTCAAACACCTCGCGCGATACATGCCGGTAGCTGTGCGTTTGCATGAGTTGACGGTATAGATCATCCGGCTCAACGGGCTGGCTGCACGCACAATTGAGAATAAATTGCGCCACAACATCCAGTGAGCCCGGCTGCAAACATTCACCATCCAGCCGGCCTTGGCTAATCGCACGCTGCGCACTCATACATTCCAATGCCTCAAACCGGTTAGCCGGCACCAGCATCGCCCGGCTTGGCTCATCCATCCGGTGATTAGACCGGCCAATGCGTTGCAATAGTCGACTCACACCTTTGGGCGCGCCAATCTGAATCACCAGATCAATATCCCCCCAATCCACGCCAAGCTCAAGAGCAGAGGTCGAAACGATCGCGCGCAGGTGACCGGCAGCCATCATCGCTTCAGTCTTACGCCGCTGTTCTTTGCTCAATGCCCCATGATAGACCGCAATCGGCAACCCTTCGGTATTTTCATCCCACAAATGTTGAAAGACCAATTCTGCCTGGGCGCGCGTATTAACGAAGACGATGCTGCTTTGTGCCTCGCAAATAGCGGCATAGACATCCTTCATGGCGTAGCTGGCCATAAATCCGCCATAGGGCATACGATACTCGCTATGGAGTAATGCAATGCGCGGCGATGCTGTTTCCTGCACCTGATGAATATGCGCTGGCCGACCGGCAGGTGCCATCCATTGAGCCAGTGCGTCCGGCTGCGCCACAGTTGCCGACAAACCCACTCGACGGAAATCGGGGCAGTGCTGCATCAGATTTGCCAGGGCAAGGGATGTCAAATCACCACGTTTGGTATGAGCGATACTATGCACCTCATCAAGCACCACCAGTTCCAGGGTTGAAAAAAGGCGGCCAGCGTCGGCATAGGAAAGCATCAGCATCAGGGATTCCGGCGTGGTCAGCAGGATATGGGGTGGATTTCGACGCTGGCGCTGACGCTTATGACTCGGCGTATCTCCGGTGCGTGTCTCCACCGTGATGCCCAACCCCATCTCTTCAATCGGCCCCAGCAGATTACGCTGAATATCATTGGTCAGCGCCTTGAGCGGTGAGATATAGAGCGTATGCATCCCCTGATGCGGCTGTTGATGGAGATCCATAAGAGCCGGTAAAAAGCCGGAGAGGGTCTTGCCACTTCCCGTCGGCGCAATCAGCAGGGTAGATTGGCGCTTCTCATACGCGTCAATCAAGGCCGATTGATGGGCGCGCACGCGCCAGCCACGCTGCGCAAACCAACGCTGAAAGAGTGTTGGGATTTGTGGAGACATACCCTATCTATAGCATATGTCACACCCCGAACAATGGATGGAGGTGCGGCAGGAAGGATTATATTGCATTCCTGCTGATGCCTATATCGACCCGCTGCGCCCCGTCAAGCAGGCCATCATCACCCATGGCCATGCCGATCATGCACGCGCCGGACACCACACGGTCTATGCCACGCCCGGCACCATGGCCATTATGCGCTGCCGCTATGGAGAACAACATGCCGATCAACAACAGTCACTGGATTATCACCAGCCGTTCATCCTGGGCGATGGTGTTGAATTATGCTTCGCGCCAGCCGGACATATTCTGGGCAGCGCCCAGGCGATTTTGACATATCAAGGGTGCCGCCTTGTTGTCTCTGGAGACTATAAACGCCGCCCCGATCCGACCTGCCTGCCCTTTGAGCCTGTGCCCTGCGATGTGTTTATTACCGAGGCAACCTTTGCCCTGCCAGTCTTTCGTCACCCGCCAATCGAGGAGGAAATCAAGAAGTTACTGCACTCATTGGCACTCTTTTCCCACCGCTGCCACCTCGTCGGGGCGTATGCGCTGGGCAAATGCCAGCGTGTCATACTGGCGCTGCGTGAGGCAGGCTATCACAAACCTGTCTATCTGCATGGAGCATTGGTGAAACTATGCGAGTTATATGAATCACACGGCATATCACTTGGCAGATGGCAGAAAGTAGCGGATGTGGACGATGTGAGCAGCCTGGCCGGCGAAATTGTCCTGGCGCCGCCCTCAGCACTGGCCGATCAATGGTCACGCAAATTACCGGAAGTGCTCGCCTGCATGGCATCCGGCTGGATGCAGATTCGAGCGCGCGCCAAGCAACGCCGCGTCGAACTGCCGCTGATTATTTCCGATCATGCTGACTGGCCGGAACTGCTGCAAACGCTGGAAGATGTCGGAGCACCCGAGGTGTGGGTCACCCATGGCAGGGAAGATGCCCTGATCCGCATAGCGACGCAACAAGGGGTTAACTGTAAGGCGCTATCTCTACTTGGCTATGAAGAGGAGGCAGAGTAATGCAGGCCTTCGCAGCCTTGCTGGATCGGCTCTATTACACCAGCAGCCATCGAGCCAAATCGGCATTGATTCAAGAGTATCTGTCTCATACGCCCGATCCGGATCGCGGCTGGGCGATAGCCGCCATCGCCGGCACCTTGTCATTTGATCTGTTCAAACGCCAGATGATCAAGGAACTGATGATCGAACGCTGCGATGCCACCCTGTTTGAACTCAGCTATGATTATGTGGGAGAGATGAGTGAAACCGTCGCCCATCTCTGGCCGGTCTCACCCGACCCCGTCAGGCTGAATCGCATGCCGACACTCAGTGAAGTGATCGACAGATTTCACGCCAGCACACATAAAGAGAAGACGAAAGCCTATGTGGTCCAGCTCCTCGACCATATGAATGCAACGGAGCGCTGGGCCTTGCTGAAACTTGGTACCAGAGGATTACGCATTGGCGTGTCCGCCCGGTTTATCAAAAAAATTCTGGCCGAATATGGCGGTGTGGCAGTAGAAGATATTGAAACGCTCTGGCACGGGTTAGAGCCGCCGTACACCGAGCTGTTGCAATGGCTCGATGGCACAGCATCAAAGCCGGATGTGAGCCAGCGCCTGACCTTTCACCCATTGATGCTGTCGCACCCACTGGCAGAGGATGACATTGCCTCACTAACCCCGGAAGAATGGCAGGTCGAGTGGAAATATGATGGCATTCGCGTACAGCTTGTCTCTAACAGGGAAGGAAAGGCCCTGTTCAGCCGCACCGGAGATGATATCAGCCATAGCTTTCCTGATATTCTCTCGCTGGTCGATACGCCGGTTATTCTCGATGGCGAGCTCCTCATCATCAAAGACGGCAAGATAGGGTCGTTCAATGATTTGCAGCAGCGTCTTGGCCGCAAAAAACCATCCCAAAAACTGATAAAAATCCTGCCTGCCGGATTGATGCTGTATGATATCCTGTCACTCAATGGTGAGTCGCTGACATCGCACACACTCAGCCAGCGTCGCTCCATATTGGAGAGATGGCATCACGATATCGCCAGTGCGCCATTCGCCTTATCGCCATGCCTGCCTTTTTCATCCCACACGGCATTACATCAATTACGGGCGCAGGCCGATGAGCGCCATTACGGCAGCTATATCGAAGGATTGATGCTCAAGCGCAAGGACGGCGTCTACATGCCGGGCCGACCTAAAGGCCAATGGTTTAAGTGGAAACGTGACCCCATGCTGGTCGATGCCGTGATGATGTATGCCCAGCGCGGACACGGCAAACGATCTTCCTACTATTCGGATTATACTTTTGGCCTGTGGCAGGATGAGACATTATTGCCGATCGGCAAAGCCTATTCCGGCTTCACGGATGAGGAATTGAAGAAGCTGGACAAATGGGTGAGACACCACACAGTGGCACGATATGGCCCGGTACGCGAGGTAGAAAAAGCGCTGGTACTGGAAGTAGCCTTTGATTCATACCACGCCTCAAAGCGCCATAAATCCGGCATTTCCCTGCGCTTCCCCCGCATTCATCGCATCCGCTGGGACAAACCGGCAGCTGAAGCCGATCATCTCAGCGCGTTGCCGGTCACAACGGCGCCACAAATCTAGGGACTGTCACAATCCTTACCGTCATGAGCAATGCTTGGTCTCACCCGCACGCTGCATGGCATTCATTCCTGGCGAGATTTCGGGATTGCAATCCGGGTCGGAAAAACTCTGATCACCAAATCTCACGCTGAAGGCCGGCGTTTTATGGACCAGCCAGTAGGCAATACTGGCCGTGATGACCAGAGACGCCAAGCCGAATAATTCCAACGGCTCCGTTTTTTCCATATCGAGAATAATCACTTTACGCGCCACGGCCATGAGAGCCGTCGCAATCA
>CAYSXY010000017.1:0-38274 GCA_964435165.1 uncultured Rickettsiales bacterium | reverse complement strand
AAATGCCCTCTTAAAACAATAAAATCGTTAAAAGACTTTAAACAGGCTCTTAGATACGGGTGATTTTGGTACATTGGCTAACGATGTTCTTGAAGCTGCTGGAGGAAGTTTAAAAAAAGATGTTGTGCGTAAAGCTCTGGCTCTAGAAGATATCGATTTGCGTCGAACAGATTTGAATGCCAGTGGCGACGGAGTGCTAACCTCGGAGGAAATTTCTGACTATCACTATGCGGTATTTGAAGACCCATCCATTAATCTGCCCCGTGAAGCCTGGGGTGGCGCCTTATTTGAGGAGTTTGGTGGTACAGGGTCATGGGTTAAAGTGGCGCAAAGCGGTGATTTGTCGGATGTGGATATGATTGCTGTTACCGATGCTTATTACAACGATTCTACCTTAGATGGCGTAAATGCAAGAACTGCTTCTTTTTACTTGTTAAGTGCTGGGATCATAAACCCCCCTCGCACTTATTACTATTGGCAAAGACAATAATAGTGAAATTTATTTTGATATAATTGATACTGCTGCTGGCAATGCAGTTGAAGATGCTATTAGTATTGTTGATTGGGCATTTCGCTCTTACTTGGCCTATGTTGCCGAACTTGCTTCCACCCTCAATCTTGATGACAACGAATCCATCACCTTTGAGAATGATGAAGTGACGTATGACAACCCCAATGACAGCGTCACGGCGGAACAGATAAAGCAGATTGTCGCCGCTTCGCAGAACTTCGTTGCACATGCAGAGATGAACAATGAGCTGGCATTCGGTGAAGGCAGCACATTAACTATCACGGATAAAGATGCGACGGGCACCTACACCGTTCGCTTGGGTGACGCTCAAAATAACACCATTACCCTTGATGAGAATAAGCATGTGGTAGATGGCGATGATGGGGAAGATACGCTGTCATATGCGAGTGTAGGCGGGGGCACAGGTGTTGATGTAGATATGTATGCGGCCAATACGACGCTGGTGGGACAATCTATCATCAAAGACATATTTGATAACATAGAGCATGTGACAGGCAGCCAGTATGCTGACAACATGCTGGGGGATTCACTGGGTAATTACCTGCAGGGTGAAGACGGTAACGATACGCTCGATGGAGATATCGGCAATGATACTCTTATCGGCGGTGATGGTAACGACACGTTATACGGTGGTGAAGGTAATGATTCGCTTTTAGGCGGTGGCGATAACGACCTTATTTACACCGGAGGTTCTGGTAGCGATTATGCGGCAGGCCAAAGTGGCAACGACACCATCTTTAGTAGTGCAGGTGGTAGCTACTATGGCGGTTCCGGCAATGATTTTCTTGCTATGCGAGGAGCATATGTTGGCGGTGGTTCAGGCGATGATACATTTTTTGCCCTTGCTGATGGTAATGGCCCTTTTCTGGGAATGACTATCGCCGATTTTGATGATGACGATGACTATATCGATCTCAGAGGCTTAGGCGTCTCGTACAGTTTCGACCCGGCAGTTGAATACTCTCTCTATGGTTTTAATGTCATACGATTTACGTTCGATGGCGTAGAAAGAGATATCACTGTTTATGGCGATAATGTTGCTTCGCATACCAATCGCATTCTTACTGGAAACAAGCTATTCTCTGCACAAGTGCTTGGCGGCCTGAGTAATGACAATTTATCCGGTGGCAGCGGTGATGAACTCACACGTGGTTACGGCGGTGATGATACAATCGATAGCGGCGGTGGTGCAGATTCCGTCGAAGGCGGGAGTGGTAATGATAGCATATCTGCCAGTTCAGGCTCTGACACACTCGTGGGCGGGAGTGGGGCGGACACACTGGATGGCGGCGCGGATGAAGATTTTGTCGATTATCATGACTCCGATGAAGCCGTAGAAATCAGCATCGGCAGCCAAACGGTGACGGGTGGCACAGCAACGGGCGATGTAATCAGTAATATTGAGGGAGCTATTGGTTCAAATCATGCGGATAAGCTCTATGGCAGCACAGGCGTCAACGGGCTATATGGTGGCGCAGGCAATGACACGATTACGGGTGGAGCCGGGGCCGACCACATTGAAGGTGGCAATGACAATGACACGATTGACGCTGGCGCTGATGCGGACACGGTGTATGGCGGTGGTGGCGCTGACACGATTTGGGGACAGGGCGGCTCGGACCTGATTTACGGCGATGGCGGGAACGATGTGTTAGCCGCCAATCTGGATGGTGATACGATTTATGGCGGCAGTGGCGGTGACTCACTCTATGGCAGCGACAATGCCGCTGATTATCTCTCCGGTGATGCGGACAATGACTATCTGATCGCCTATGGCGGGGCGGATTCGCTTTATGGCGGTAGCGGTGATGACACGGTCTTAGGCGTTGGAGGCAGCGATATACTCCATGGCGATTATGGCGCGGACAGCCTTGATGGCGGGCTGGGTCAGGACACGCTTTATGGCGGTGCGGGGAATGACACCTTGCAAGGCGGCGGCGACAAGGATGAATTGCATGGCGGCGCGGATGCCGACCGCATCTTCGGCAATCACAGTGCCACCGGGCACGACACCATCTATGGCGATGGCGGCAATGACACGATTCAGTCCTATGATGGCGATGATTATGTCGATGGCGGCGATGGCAATGATTCCATCCTCGGCTATGACGGGGCGGACACCATCCTCGGTGGACTAGGCGACGACAGCATCACCGGCATCGATGGTGATGATGTGATTGATGGCGGCGGCGGCAATGACTCACTGCTGGCAGGCCTGGGCGCGGATTCGATCAATGGCGGCGATGGGGTGGATTACATCGCCGGGAATGCCGGGCTGAATACGCTACACGGCGGAGCCGATGACGATTCCGTGTGGGGTGGTAGCGATGATGATGTGATCTATGGTGATGATGACATTGACGACCTGCGAGGTTATGCCGGCAATGACACCATCTATGGGGGACTCGGTAATGACTCTCTGATGTTCGGTTATGAAGGCAATGACGTTATTTATGGTGATGCCGGCGGAGATAGTATTAACGGCGGTGCAGGGCAGGACACACTGTATGGCGGCGATGACAATGACACCATCAATGGCGGTGGCGATCAGGATGAGATCCATGGTGGCAACGGAAATGATACGCTGTTTGGCAATAACAGCGGTGACGACACGCTATATGGTGATGCCGGGACCGATTATCTCTATGGTTATAATGGGGCAGACACCCTCATCGGCGGCAGTGGCGATGATTTCTTATATGGGCTCAATGACGATGACATATTGACTGGCGAAGGTGGTGTTGATGCGCTCTATAGCGGCGCAGGCAATGACGTGTTTGATTTCAACGCAACGACTGATTCCGGCGTTGGTTATGCCAATGCCGACAAGCTGGTGGATTTTGTGCAGGGCAATGATACGGTTGATCTGTCGGACATTCTTGCCTCGGATAGTTTCACCTGGCTCGGCACCAGCGGCTTCACCGGCACGGATGAAGAGGTGCGCTATTTTGACTATGGCGCCACCACGGCCATTTACATCGACGCTGATGCCGATGGCGCCACCGATATGGAGCTGTACATCATCGACTCGCTGACGCTCACTAGCGGGGATTTTGTGTTGTAGGGCTGGGTGCAGTATAAACGTCATCCCCGCGAAGGCGGGGATCCATTTAGTTATACGATACCATATATGTAATACGAGGCCAGCAGGCCGAGCCAGCCTTGAGCCGCGCCTCAACGCCGAGTCAGAAGAAGAGGCGGGAGGCAAATAAATTTGTCATTGCCGGGCGTGACCCGGCAATCCAGAGGGTGGCTGTATTAACACGTCGGGCCTGCTTGCCCGGCTACTGAAATACGGCAAGTTGTTGATAGATGGATTCTGGATATGTTCGCGATTGTCTGATTGCCTCCGGAATTGTCACCACAATTCCATGAGGCTAGCTCAGGGCTGTTAACTCGCATTCCGGAATGACAACAATAATAAATTGTCATACCCGCGAAGGCGGGTATCTCTGCTTCAATCACGCCTACAGCTGTGGCTAGAGGGACTCCTGCCTTCGCAGGAGTGACAGTAAGATTATGTATCGTCATGTTGAGTGAGCATCGCGAGTCGAAACATCCATGGTGGCGCATGGCAAGCATCAGAGTGTGTGGATGAATGGATCCTTCGGCTCCACGGCCTTGCCACTCCGCTCAGGATGACGACGGACCATCATAAAAACAGGCACGCTTCTTGCGTTGAAAAATATTACGCATCGGGCCATGAGAAATAGTTAGATCAAATTGTTAACAAAATTAACTTTCTGCTAACCTCTCTATGCGATGATGACGAGTATGTGTGAGAAGGCATGTAGCCATCTCGTAATAAAAGAATCCAAGTAGGAGAATCGTAATGACTTCGATTAACACTAACGTTGCGGCGTATTTCGCCCAATCCAACCTCCGTTCCGCCCAGGCGGACTCCACCAACTCCATCGGACGCTTATCAAGCGGCAACCGCATCATCCGTGCCGCGGATGACGTGGCTGGCCTCTCTGTGGGTACGGTGCTTGCCACCAGTGTGAACACACTGCGTACGGCATTCACCAACACACAGCAGGCTAATTCACTGCTTCAGGTGGCAGATGGTGGCCTTGATAATGTAACCCAGCTGTTACAACGTCAAAAAGCACTGTCGGTACAGGCCACAGCCGGTACATTGAGTGCGGATGAGCGGAGCTTCCTGAACCAGGAATTCCAGGCTCTGACATCTGAGATTGATCGTCTCGTAGAAAACACCAAGTTCAACCAGGTAACATTGCTTGATGGTTCCATCTTTGATGATGCCAACCTAAAAACCAACACCATTACCATTGCAGGCACTGGCGGTGCTAACGAATTTAATGGTACGGTTGCTGAATTGAAAACAGGTGTGGTTGCCAACGATATTGACGCTCTTGTTGACGCAATCAACCCTGCAGCACCGACTACGAGTGGTTTCCAAACCAACGATGTGACCGACAATGCCGCTTTTGTTGGGGATATCTATGGTGACGGCGCACGTTTTGACGTGGAATATCTCTCTGCAAACAACGTGCAGGTTCAAATCGAGGTAGGCACTATCACTTATACCGGAGCCTTCAACACCGCAGCGGCTGCACCTGCAGTCAACCTTATTGGTGTTGATTCACGGACTGGTCTTAATGAGGGTAGCTTCTCGCTCAACCTGACCACACAAGCCGTAGATGATATTAACGATGCGCAAAACTATGAAGATCGACTCAACAATGTACTGAGTCGAGTCAGTTTCTTCCAAGAGCGTGATGTTGAATCAACAGGCTCTGGTTTGCTTGATGCATCAACCGCTGTTACTCGTTTATCCGACTATGAAAATGCGCGGGTGACCGACGTCAGGGTAACCGCGGCAGATGGTACCAATGCAGGTATTATCGAGATTGACATGGGTGGCAGAACCTACGTTAACAATGCGATTATCCTCGCAGCTGGTACTGTAGCTGCCGGTGAATTCCTGTTGACAGAAGACAATGTTGCCACATCCAACAATCGTATCGGTTTCACGGTCGGTAACGCGATTACTGCTGGTGATGCAATCAACACCCAAGCAAATGCACTGCGCCTTGAGAATGACCTGAAAGCATTCTTCCGTGTGGGTACGGGTGACACGGCACTGAACTTCCAGACCGGTGCCACAGCAGCTGATTCGATTGCTGTTCAAGTTAAGTCCGTTGATTCCGAATCTCTCGGACTGGAAGGATTAGACATTCTAACGGTAGAGAATGCTAATGCAGCTGGTGCTGCTATTGATGCAGCTATCAACACGGTCACAGCAGTACGGGCTGATGTCGGTGCGTTGCAATCGCGGTTTGACTTTGCCGGGGCTAACCTGCAAACGTCAATCCAGAACGTGGATGCTGCGCGTGGTACCTTCCTGGATGCAGATATCTCGGAAGAATCCAGTGACTTTGCACAGTCTCAGGTGCTCCTGCAGGCTAGTATCTCGGTACTTGCCCAGGCCAACCTGCTGCCGCAGAACCTGTTGAAACTGATTGGGTAATCTTTACACTGGATGATGGGGCGGCGCAGCCGCCCCGGATTCCTAAGTGAAGATGTGGGGAATAGAACATGCAAGTATATAACTCAGCCACTGTAGGGACGACGATTACCCCGCAGCCGCGCGCTGACCAGAAGGCCAACTTGCCTGGCGTTCCGATCAAACCGCAGCCTGAGGGTGGCGTTCCCCAACAAGCACAACCAACAGCGAAAACAGACGCGCCGAAAGATCCGATTGAGATTCCAAGTGGTGATAAAGCACGGGAAGAATTCATTCAAAAAGCGGCGGAACTATTCCGCAGCCGGACATTCTACCCGATCAGCGACACCCGCTTCACCATCTATAAAGATGGCTTGACCGGGGAGTTTATCACTCGTTTTACGAATATGAAGGATGGCTCCGTGACGCACATTCCGGAACCGGAAATTGCGGCGTTTTATTATAAAATGAGAGGCGAGGGGCAACCCATCGTCAGAACCGAAGCCTGATGCCAGGCTGATGTGGGACTAGAGAACCATGGTAACATCCGTATCACTTGGTAATTTATTTCAGGTCGGCGACAAAACCGTCTTTGGCGGTGGTTCGACCGGACTGGATACGGAAACACTGATTACCGATCTGGTTGAAGCACGGCGTCTTCCCGCCGTTGAACTGGAAGATCGTATCGACTCCAATTCCGCTGAAATCTCAGCATTTACCGAATTTCGCGGCCTGCTCAATGCCTTTCAAACCGCAGCAGGCTTTCTGCGCAACCCACCCGGCGTTGCCAATGAATCTGACAATATTTTTGAATATCGCGCAACTAACAGCATTATGTCTGACGGCTCAAATGTGAGCAGCTATCTGGATATCTCCGCCGAACCCGGCACCCAGGCCGGCACCTATGACATTCAAATCGACACTGTGGCCGAGCGCAAAATTCAGGCCACTACCACCATCAGCGGCATTGCTGACCTCAATACGGACGTGGTGGACCCTGTCGCTGCCAATCGCTTTCGCGCCGGAGTGCTAGAAATTACGCCCGGCAACACAGTGACGATTGACGATGACGACACGCTGAATGATATCATCAATAAAGTGAATACTATTTCCGGCGATACTGGTGTTGAAGCATCCGCCATCAAAGTGGGGGCCGATGCCTTCCGTCTGCAATTCTCGGCGATTGATACCGGCACCGATGCGGATTTCACGCTTGATGTTGCCGCCAACACCGGTGCAGGCGGCGTGCTGGAAGAATTTGCCGCAGGCGGCATTGAAGACATTCAACTGGCGGCCAATGCCTCCTTCAGCATCAATGGCATTCCCGTCACCAGCCAAAGCAACACGGTGAATGACGCCATTGAAGGACTGTCCTTAACGCTCCGCCAGCAAACACCGGGTGGATTTGGCGGCGCAGATGCAACCATTACCGTCGAGCCGGATACAGAGTTGATTACCTCGGCGGTTGATAATTTCGTCAATGCTTATAACGACCTCAAAGTATTCGTCGCACGGCAAAATTTGCGTAATGATGATGGCAGCCTGCTCGAATCCTCGGTGCTAGGCAGCAATCCATCCCTGCAAACCGCAATCAACCAGATTGACAGCCAGCTTAACCGGGTGGTGGATGGTATTTTGGGCGCCAACCCGCAATCTCTGGCTGATATCGGCATTACTTATACCGATGTTGAGGATGTGCCGGGAGCAGGGGAAGACGATCCATCCATTCCGCTGCTGCGTAATGTGCTGGAGGTTGATGCCACCAAGCTACAAGAGGCCATCGCCACCAACCCGCAGGGCGTGCGCGATGTCTTTGAATTCAGTTTTCAGGCTGATGACAGCAAGCTGAATGTCTTCTCACGTACGAATGCAGCGACGGTGACGGAATATACGCTCGACATCGACAGTACGGCGCAAACGGCAACCGCAACCTTTGACACTGACCCAGGAGCGGGGGTGTCGCTCAAAACCATCAACCTTGATTACACGGAACTTTCCGGCAGCCTGACGCTGGAAGGGCAGGAAGGAACAGAGCTTGAAGGGCTGGTGCTGATATATTCGGATGTTGCCGATGCGTCCATTAACGTGACACAGACGCAGGGCGTGGCCGATAGTGTGTTCAACACGCTGGATAATCTCACCGATGATATTGAAGGTATTGTACAAATTGAGATTAACAGCCTGACTGAAAATAACAGTGACCTACAGGATCAAATTACACGTATTGATGAACAAATTGAGCGCTATCGCCAGCAATTGCTGGATCGCTTTACGGCACTAGAGCAGGCCATTTCACAGGTGAACCAGCTACTGCAGGCGCTTGATGCTCAAACCCAAGCTCAAAATAATGCATAGGAGAGAGACGCAATGAATGCCATGCTCCACGGCCATTATGATGCATATAAGCAGGCCCGGACAACCGTGTCTAAAACCAAGCAGATTGTGATGCTGTATGAAGGTATACTGAAATACCTCAAACAGGCGGAAGAAGCACTACAGCAAAAAAATATTGAAGGACGATTTAATGCCGTCAAACAAGCAACGGATATTATGATCGGCCTGCAACAATCGCTGGATCATGAAAAAGGCGGAGACGTGGCACAATCACTCTACGATTTCTACAGCGATCAGATGTATGCGCTGAGCGAAGTCAATCGCACCAACAATCCGGCTTTTCTGCAACAGGTTGCGATTGATATTCGTGCGTTATTGGATCAATGGAAAGCCATTGACTCTAAGGAAGCAGAAGCCAGCGCTCCCGCCAACACGACAAGACAAACGAATCCAAATGCCGACAGCAATGCCAGCTCAGCCGCATTCTCTGCCTAAGCTATTAACACTCTGTTAGTCTCACCTATCTAGGCTTTCACAGAATAGCGTGGAGAGGTATCATGGCGCATAGCAACGTCATTCCCATTATGAAACCTCGGCTTCCCAAAGCCGAGCAAATTCTGCCGTATCTGGAACAAATTGACGAATCCCGATGGTATTCCAATTTTGGGCCATTGCTTATGTCATTTGAAGAAAAACTAGCAGAATTATTTGAGATCAGCCCAGGCTGCCTGATGACTGCCTCGAGCGGCACGCAGGCCATTTCTGCTGTCCTTCGCGCGATGGAAGTAGAGGCTGGAACATTTTGTGTGGTGCCATCCTGGACTTTTGTTGCGTCTGCCGGTGCTCCCACGCAAGTTGGCTTGGAGCCATATTTCCTGGATGTTGATGAGCAAAGTTGGGCGCTAGAACCTGAAGCGGTGAAAGAGCAACTGAAATATATACCGGGCAGGGTTGGCGCAGTGGTGGTAGTTGCCCCTTTTGGTGCGCCTGTAGAGGTGGCAAAATGGGATGCATTCACCGAAGAGACGAATGTCCCGGTTATCATTGATGCCGCCGCCGCTTTTGACAGTGTGTTGAATGTCGAAGGCTGCAAAATCGGTAAAACACCGGTGATGGTCAGCATGCATGCCACCAAACCGTTTGGCATCGGCGAAGGAGCATTCTTAATTAGCAATCAAAAATTGCTACTAAGCCGCACGCGCCAAATGACAAATTTCGGGTTTCAGGCAGACCGCAATATTGTCTCCCGCGGAATGAACGCCAAGCTCAGTGAGTACAGTGCCGCTGTTGGCCTGGCCGCTTTGAATGAATGGCCTGAGAAACGAGAAGACTGGCTCAAAGCGCAGCAATATTATCTCGATGCATTTGCCAAACATCCATCACATACGGTCGCGCTGCATATGGGCAATGATTGGGTGACATCCGTTTGCAATGTATCAATCCCCCCAGGCATGTCGGAACAGGTGATTGAGCAACTGAATAATGTCGGTATACAGGCGCGAAAATGGTGGCCGTTCGGCTGTCATCAGCTGGATGCCTACAAAGACTGTCCGCGTTTTGCGCTGCCGGTAACTGAAATTCTCAATGATACGGTGATTGCCTTGCCTTTTTCAGTCGATATAGAAAAAGACGATGTCGATTACATCGTCGATGAACTCTATTCACTCTTTTGATTGCTTCAATGCATGAGCAGGAACAGACATCGCGAACCATTGGTGGTTTTTTTCCACTCGCTTTACCGTATGTAACGCGCGAAAAAAGCGTTTGGCATCATTGGGGCTTGGATAGAAAACCGAAGATATTACTCCATAATGCACGTAGCGCACTCGCACATCTGACCGCTCACCTTGACATTACCACGCTCTGGCTGCCGGCCTATAGCTGCCAAGAACTGAGTAGCACTGCACATCCCCGGAATATTACCATCAATTATTACCCACTGACTGAAGCACTCTCTCCCGACATTACATGTTTGAAAAAAAATGGGCTACAATCTGGTCATGCACTGCTTGCCATTAATTACTTCGGCAGCAGCCTATCAACAGATTTCATATCATTTACGATTGAGCACCCGGATATAGTCTGGATTGAAGATGCCGTGCAGTGCATGGCGAATCAAAAGTCTTGGGGGCATTATACATTACGTAGCCCACGCAAGCTCCTCGGTGTGCCTGATGGCGGCATTATAAGCTGTGATGATAACAAGACACTCCCAGACGTTCAAACAGCCCCCCATAGCAATATCGAATTCATGCAGCCCTCAATATTGCGCCTTGAAGATAAAAACAATAAAAACAATGATTTATGGTATAAATCTTATGTTGATTCAGAAAAGAAAATGACAATCAGCCATCTTGCGATGAGTCAGTTGACCGAGAGTATTCTCAAAACAACAGCGATAGACGATCTAACCAATAAACGGCACCAGAACGCGGCAATATTAACGAAGAGCTTACAGGATTATCTGATAACCCCGATTGCAGATAATCCCGCACCTTTTGGTGTACCAATACGCGTCAAAAATCGAGACGCATTGATTAGTTATTTGGCAGAACACCGTATATTTGTTCCTGTCCATTGGCGCGACATCCCAACGAGGGATTTCCAGTTTGAAAGTGAGCTATCTAACACTTTATTAACGCTACCATGTGATCACCGATATGACACTGAGGATATGCACTACCTACTTACACAACTGCATGAAAGTGGCATGTTAGTTGCACCGTAGGTGCCAAGAGGTATTACGAATGACAATTACGGCGCCAACAATCCAAGATCATGAAAGTCAGATGCTAGCCATTGCTGATTATCATAAGATAATGAATGAGAAAGGCTGGGTGACATTCCCCTCATTTTTGGACAACATACTACGTCAACAATTATGCGACGATATGCTTAAAGCATACGATAAGTGCCGTTCCATACAGATTAAAAATGGGCTGGAAGAAAACACGGATGGCACCGTGCATCACGTGCTGATATTTGAAAAAAGCTTTTTGGCGTTGCTCGAATATCTTTCTCCTCTCATGCCTTATCTTGAGGATTATTTTGACGGGCCATGTATTTTGAATTCGTTTGGCGGCGTGGTGAATAAAAAAGATGCACCCGCTTATGTGGCCAATATTCACCGTGATGTCCGTAGCTTTACCGGAAATCTGCCTCTCATGATTAATATGATGGTTATTTTGGATGAATTTACAGAAGAAAAGGGCGCAACGTATATTTTATCTGGCTCTCACCAACATCCTGAAAAGCCGGAGGAACATATATTCTATCAGCAAGCCGATCGAGTCATTGCTCCAGCGGGGAGTGTCGTCTTGTTCAACTCCAATCTTTGGCACGCCGCCGGCGTCAATCGAACGGACCTGCCGCGCCGCCTGTTAACGCTCACATTTACCAAACCTTTTATGAAACCACAATTGGATTATCCAAGAGCGCTAGGCTTTGAGCGTATGGAAGATTTCTCACCCCACTTGCAGCAATTGATTGGATATAAAGCGCGTATACCCTCAACATTAGAAGAGTGGTATCAGCCTTTGGAGAAACGGTTCTATCAAAAAGGACAGGGATAAATGTCTCAGCAGCCCATACGTGATTATAATGTAGAAGCTTTAGACAACAATGAGCGTCAATATGCGTATGATTTTGACCATACGCTCAGACAATACATGATCCGTACCTTCAAACCGTTTCTAATGCCGGGCAAAGCACTGGAAATGGGCTGCTATGAAGGTGAGTTTACTGCCATTATCAGTGAGCATTTTGAAGACCTTACAGTCATTGAGGCAGCGGACAGCTTAATTGCGAAAGCCAAACAAAATGTGCCTTCATCCGTCACATTTGTGCATAGCCTGTTTGAAGACTATAACCCTGACCATCAATATGATACAGTCTTCCTCAGCCACACGCTGGAGCATTTGGATGACCCGATTGGCGTGCTCAACAAAGTCAATGAATGGCTATCACCCACCGGGCGATTATTTTTAATCGTCCCGAACGCCAATGCTGCCTCTCGGCAAATTGCGGTGAAGATGGGATTGATTAGTCACAATGCAGCAGTGACGCCGGGTGAAGCCGAACATGGGCACCGCTGTACCTATAGCCTCGATACATTAGAGCGTGACGCCAGAGAGAGTGGTTTGTCGATCATCTCTCGTGGCGGTGTTTTCTTTAAACCCTTTGCCAACTTCCAATTCGATAAACTCGTGAAAACGGACATCATAGATGACGGATATTTAGAAGGGTGCTACCAACTCGGTATGCTCTATCCGGATTTATGCGCCAGTGTCTATGTGATTTGCGAAAAAGGCACATAACATGGCGGCAAACTATACCGCGCAGCTACGTGAATTAGAACCGGAAGATATTCCGACACTCAATCAATGGCGTAATGATCGTGAGATCATTGATTTGCTCGGCAATAACTTCTTTTTCATTGCCCAGGCCATTGACGAAGACTGGTATCAACAGCATAAATCACAACGCAACCAGCATGTGCGCCTAGCTATCACCATTAAAGAAACAGGCGATTATATAGGTAATGTCAATTTAACGTCTATTCACCCGATCAATCAGTCTGCTGAATTTTCAATCATGATCGGCAATAAAGACTATTGGTCAAAAGGTGTGGGTGAGCAAGCAACACGCCAAATGCTGCAACATGCATTTGCCGACAGAGGACTGCATCGTATTTATCTCACAGTGCTGACCTATAACAAAGCAGCCATCGCGTTATATGAAAAATGTGGCTTTGAGAATGAAGGTATCGCGAGAGAGGCAATGTATAAAAACGGCGCATTTCATGATGTGATGCAGATGGGCTTGTTGAGAGATGATTATCAACCCCGATAAGCCGGGAAGTAATGATCTGAACGCCCTAAGCTGCTACAAAGCTCTTCATAGCGTTCCGGCATGATAATTTTCCCAAGAATCTTGTTAGTACGGGTTTCGTTGCAAAAGCCTTTCTTAAAACGAATCAGGCCCTGTGAGGCTGTCGTATTGCCTGCTCCACCTCCAAAATCGATATAGTGCGCTCCCTTTCCTGTGAAGTGACGAATCGCCAGATCATAAATGGGATAGGCTGCACGTAATTCATAACCACGATCGCTGGATGCCGCCAGATGACTATACACATACCCCTCATACGCCAACCATAAATGTGCCGAAATCAGCTGATTATTGTCAAATGCACCAGTGCATACCAATTCCGGCATCTCAGCCAATTGCGAAAAATAAGCATGGCTGAAAGCAGATACCCCGGTCATCTGGTGGCGCTCAATAAGCCTATCGTAGAGCGCACACCATTGCTCCAGATAATCAGCTAATGTGAATAGCCGCACCTCACAATAGCGCAGTGAGCGCCGCACTTCGTAACGGTGGTGCTTGGTATAAGAATAATCATCATTCTCTCTTAGCTGGCGAATATAATGCTCTTTGTAATCAACAGCATGATCCCACCAGGATATATCATCTGGTGCATAAAACACATCCGAGACACAGCTCAGCGACGCAATATTGTGATCACGCATACAAATTTCATCATTCATTGATAAAGACGCTGTGAGTAAAGGTGTAATCGGATACGGCCCCGCAGCATCACAGATATTACGTTCCGTTTCGACCGATCGTAATATGAGAGGTATGGCCGAATCAGGCAGCACCACAACCTGTTGATCACATGCAAGTGCATCGGCATAATGACGAGAGAGATAGGGGTGAGTGAATTTCGTCTTATTGATCATGCTGGCACGCTACTCGCTTGCCTGTTTATACTTCGTTAAGAGGTAAGACGATACCCATAAGATACGTGTTATTACTGTTCTGTTGATGCAGTATTAGACAATCAATCATTGCTGTGATGCTAGAAATGAAACGTAGCATATCCAGATTGATATATTAGCAACAGAGCACACCATGTTCAGGAGCGAGTCGCATGGCCAAAACAAAATTCAAAAAATCGAAGCTTTCGCAAAACCAGGCAAATCGCAATCAATCAGCGAAAGATCAGTTATCCGACCTAGATATTAAACTATTGCTGAAAGAAGCACATGAATTGCTGCTACAGCATTCTCTCGTCAAAGCGGTTGCTATCTGCAAATATATCCTCGAACATCGGCCGGATGATGAGCGAGCACTCGATTTATGTGCAACGGTCATGAATGAAGGAGGTCAGTATGATAGCGCGGCTAAACTGCTCGAAAAAGCGATCTCCATAAAGCCAGACAACGCCATGTATTACTATAAACTGGCACATATCAAATTCTCACAAAAAAATCAGAGCGCCGCTTTACCACTGGTGCTCAAAGCGATTGATTTGGATGATAGCAATCCTTACTTCCACTACCTTTTTGGTACAATTCTTCAAACTGTAAATCAGCTTGAGTCCTCACTCCACGCGTTTGACAAAGCTATAGAACTCGAACCAAATATGAACATTGCATATCAGGCAAAATATTTTTCTTTCAAAGAGATGGGAAAAGAAGACGAAGCGGAAGCGTTTCTAAGAGAGTTCGTCGAAAAATGCCCAAATGCCGTGGAGCAGGTAGCATTACGCCTGGCGCAATCACGTATCTGCAAATCGGAAGAAGATATTGCCCTGCGCCGACAAAAATTGTCGGAAACAATAGATGACATGATGTCAGCAGACATCAACACGGTTGAAAACCCGAATCTACTGATGAATGCGCCGCCATTTTACTTGGCATATCATGGTGTTAATGACAGTGAATTAATGACAAAATTTTCCCAGCTATTCCGAAAATTATGTCCAACACTGAATTTTGTTGCACCACATTGTGACAACGATAAAGCAAGTGAAAAAATTAAACTTGGTTTTATATCCAGTTATTTTCAGCCCAAACACCCGGTGGGTATCAGTTATCGCAATATTATTTCTTCAATTGCTAAACAAGAAGCGTTTGAAGTCACCGTATTCTATACAAAATCTGCCGAAGGTATCGGAGCTGACGAATTCTTTGGTGATAAAAATATAAACTATGTCGCCGTTCCTCAAAATTTCCAACTAGCACAGCAATCGCTCGCAAGCGAAGAAGTCGATATTCTGGTCTTCACCGACATTGGTATGAATATCCTCACCTACTTTTTGGCATTTGGAAGATATGCTAAACAACAATGTGTGATGGGCGGCCACCCTAACACAAGTGGTATTAATACCGTCGATTACTTCATCAGCATGCGATATATGGATGCTGAAAAACCGCAGTCACATTACACCGAAACGGCACTTTTGCTTGATAGCCCGGCAATTATTTTTAATAAGCCCGATGTGCCGGAAAACTGGAAATCACGGGAAGAACTAGAAATGCCAATTGGCAAGCGCATTTACGCCTGCCCAATGATGCTGCATAAACTGCACCCAAGCTTTGATGAAATTATCAAGGGAATTTTGGATAGAGACCCCGAAGGCGTTGTCATTCTGTTCCAGGATTTGCAGTTTAAAGAGGCATCAGAACAATTCACACAGCGCCTGAAACCTAAAATAGATGATTTTGAAGATCGCGTCATTTTTTCAAAATTCTACCCGCAGCAATCTTTTCTGCATTTCATTTATAATTGCGATGTCTTGCTGGATTCCACGCATTTTGGCGGTGGCACAACAACATATATCGCATTAGCCGTCGGAACTCCCATTATCACGCTGCCCGGAGAGTTTTTGAGAGGACGTATCACATACGGAACATATAAGTGGCTCGGACTAGACGATACAATCGCAGAAAGCACGCCAGATTATATAGAAAAAGCCGTAGCGATTGCGAATGATCAAAAGTTACGCCAATCAATCATCGATAAAACACTGGCTGTATCTGACAAACTGTACGGTGATAAGACAGGAATTCTCGAAGAAATGACGCAGCTGTTCCTCGATATGTCCGACGACAATCTCGATAAATATATCGCGCCATAACATCCGCATCACTCAAACTGGCATAGCCTTTGCTTGTATCATTTCAGATAACAAGTGAGGGCAGTATGCTCGGATTACTCTTACAGAATTTCACGTCATTTCCTGAGCTAGGGCAACAAAAAGCGCTGGATCAACTGGAGAACATGGCAGCTGGTCTTGATCTGGAAGGTGAGGGGGAACAAACATTCACCGACCTGTTGCAGTTACTCAAATCACACGTCAAGCACCAACCTCAATTGCACGGCGCGCAATCCTGGCAACATGCTTCTCTGTTTAATCAGCAGGTTAGTGATAATCTGGATAAACTCGATACGCTTCTTTCGCCCGAACTGCAGCACAGTATGCAACAAATGCTACGCCAGACGGTTGGCGCAACAGCAATGCGGGTAAGCGACGATGCAACACTCGATGCCCTCGGCAAAGCGCTGACCAATGATGATCATCCTAGCGTTTTTGCAAGCGAAGAAGAAATTCAGCAGCATTATGACCAGTCTACTGCATCGCCGGAACTAACCGGCTTCACAGTTGATCCAGCCGCTTACAATGCGCTGCAGTCCTTTATGCAACAATTACCGTTCCAGCCACAAGGCGGAACATTATCACTGGATAATATACTCGCCAATATCAGCCTGCCGAATGGTCAGTCACTAACAGCACCTGGCGCATTACAACAACTGGCCGATCAATGGCAGCAGGGCATGCAGCCGCCACTGACACTTCGCCTGGCCAATGGCAGCCAGCAGAGCATTCAGCAGTTCACCGATTTACCGGCATTAGCGCAGGCAGCCATTCGTGACGGCCTGCAGAGTCAGAATGTAGCAATACCAACATCACTTCACACACCGACTGCCAGTTCGGTAAGCGCCGAGCTTCTGCAACAGGCTGGCAATGGCATCTCACCTCAGGCGATGCAGGCACGTTACGCATTGTGGCAAGCATCGGGCGGAGAGTCGCTGCGGAGCTTCCAACAATATATGACGGCTTCCATCATGCTCGATGCGTCACAGGTCAGCGGCAATAAGCAATATGTGTCGCCATCGGCAGACGCACTCACGCGCATGACGGGTAACTCATCACAGCAGGTAAGCTTCCTGCCAACTTCAGCCACAAATCTAGCCGATGCAACAACGCAGTCAGCCATCAACAATAGCACTGCTCCACAAAACCCGGCTCTGTCATTCGCCGGCACGCAGCAGGCGCTCACATTCCGGCCATATGGAGTACCTGCTGGCACCGCATTCAATAGCGAAGCATTGGCAAATCAGCCTTTGAGCCTCGATTCCGATGAGTCCGGCCTATGGAGCACACTCGCCCAGCCGAATAATAACGCACAGCCAGAGAATCGTATTCCCGCGCAGTTAACGCGCCCTCAGACTCAGACCTATCCAACACCATCTGAGCAGTTGGCCGTGCGCTTTCAGGGCATCGGGCAACTGGATCAGCCAGATAGTATTTCGATCCAACTGGAACCAGCCGAGCTCGGCCGGGTGGAAGTGCGGATGGATATCTCACGAGATCAAGGCACACAGATTCTGATCACCGCCGAAAAAAGCGAAACGCTGGACCTGCTGCAGCGCGATGCGCGCGAATTGGCACGGGCCTTGCAACAAGCGGGTATCAAAGCGGAGAGTAATGAGATGCAATTCAATTTACGTGATGACGGGCAGGCAGGACAACAGCAATCCCAGCAGGACGATCAGCCTAAGCAGGATGGCATGATGACCGCTCAGGAAACGGACAGCCCGCAAGAATTGCGACCCATTCACAGTGTGAGTGGCAGTGACGGTTACACACGCATGGTGGCCAGCGATGGCCTTGATATTCAGGTGTAAGGGAGAGCATCATGGTTGATACAATTACCAACAGCACACCGACGCCCACAACGGCACCCAACAATGCAACCACTACGAGTGAGGATGCGATTCAGGACAGCACACGCCGTTCGATTTCCACCCTGTCAGAAAATTTCGATAACTTTCTGACACTGCTCACCACGCAGTTGCAAAATCAGGATCCGACGGAGCCGATGGAGCCTGCCGAGTTCACCAACCAGCTGGCGATTTTCTCACAAGTGGAGCAGGGCGTACAAACCAATGAGAAACTGGATCAGTTGATCAGTCTCAACGGCAATCTGGATGTGCTCAGCACCACCAACGACAAGCTCGATGGGCTGCTTGAACAAGGCCAGAATGCGACTGACCTTCTCGGCACATTAGCTGAACTGCAACAGTTGGTTGGTGTCAGTCAGCTCTCCAACAGCACCATTCAATATCTGGGTAAAAATATTCTCGCTGCGGGTAACACCACGCAATTGAAAGATGGTCAGGCCACCTTTGAATATGACATTGGTGACGATGCCAGTGAAATTGACATCACCATTCGCAATGCTAACGGCTCAGTGGTGCATACAGACCTGCTCAAACTGACCAATGGCAAATCCTTTGAGCGTGGCCGCCTCAATTATGAATGGGATGGCTTTAATGATGAATTTGGCGTGCAAATGGCCGACGGCACCTATGAAATCAGCGTTGCCGCCCGTGATGCCGAAGGCGGCCCGATTCCGGTGCAAACCTACGCTCGCGGCCAGGTGACGGGCGTCAATTTCTACAATGACGAATTAACATTACTGGTGGGGAACACTGAATATCCGATCAGTAGTGTGTTTGGGGTGACGGATGGCACAGCCAATGCGTTGCCGAATAATGCCAGCTAGGGAAAGGAAGACCAACGCATGAGGAATGCAGGGGATACCACTACAGTATGGCCAGGGGGACGGACAACACGACAAGCCTGCTTCATGAAAGAGGTTGGGCAAGCGGACGAGCACTGCATCAACGATGCAGCACGAGGACCAGCACCATTGAGGTGCGCAGCCCACGCGGCGCTTGAGCGTAAACAGCATTTTTCGCAGTAAAATGCGATATTAAACTCTATACGGAGGAAGATCATGAGTATTTTTGGAGCATTATATTCCGGCGTGTCCGGCCTGAAATCGCAAGGAACCAGCCTGGGGGTTATCTCGGATAATATCTCGAATGTGAGTACTGTCGGCTACAAAAAAGGCGACACGCAGTTTGAAACATTAGTGACTAACTCGCCGTCATCCATTTCCTACAACCCGGGTGGTGTGCTGGCCAATGTGCGCTCCACCAACACACTGCAAGGGCTACTGACCGCGACCGAATCACCGACGGATATTGCCATTTCCGGCAACGGGTTTTTCGTGGTCAATGAGCGCGCCGATAGCCAGGCGACGGATGCCAGCTTCCTCTACACACGGGCCGGATCCTTCCGGCAGGATTCACTGGGTAATTTTGTCAATGCCGGTGGGTTTTTCCTGCAAGGCTGGCCGCTGGACCGGGAAGGACGACTGCCGGGTGAATTGGGCAACCTCAACACCACCGCCTTTTCCACCACCCAGTCCTTACAGACGGTGAATATTGAAAACACCAGCGGGGTCGTGGCTGCCACCACCAATGTGGAAATTGGTGCAAACCTGGATGCCAGTGAAGATGTCTATCAAGGCGCAGGCAGTCCTATTGCCTTCGCCACCCAAACCGCCAATCAGGGTATCACCGCAGATTCTATTTGGGTCCCGACCAACCCAGGTGCACCGGTGGCTGGTGATGCACTTAACCCAGGCCGCTCACTGCGCGTCGTCACCGATGCAGGTCTGCAATATGACTACCAATATGGTGGTTTTGAAGAGAGTGATACAGCAGCAGTCATAGATTTTACAGCCGCTCCCGGCGGTAATGGCGTCAACATTACCTCGGCGCAAGATAGTTTCTTCAGTGGCACCGGGCCAAACGCCGGGGATGAGACCATGACTATCACCGTCTCCGGGGTGGATTATGACTTTCGCTACGTCCAATCCTCGCCCAACCCCTTTGCGACGATTCCGGAATTCAATAATTTAACAACGCTGGCCAATGCCATTAATGAGACCACGGCGCTCACCGCCCGCGTGAGTGGAGCTGTAGGTGCGGAGCGGATTTATGTCGCGCCGGAAGACGCCAACCTCGCCATGACATTCACCAACTCTGGTGCCGTTAACTGGGCGGCAACACTCGGCTGGGCAGACACGGTTGCGGCGGCCGGTGTGCAGCGGTTTGCCAGCTATCAGGGCTTGGCTGATCAAATCAATGCTTCGGACGGTATCAGCGCCATTTTAGAAAACCCCACCGGGGAAGCACAGATGCAGATTGTCACCGATGACCCACTCGGCACCATCACCTTTGCTGATGACACACAAGCAGGCGCTCCAGGGACATTCGGTGCTCCCGCCTACAGCCCGGCTGCGACGACCTATAATTTGATTCAGGAGTTAAGCCTCTACACCGATACGGATTCATCCGGTGCTCTCGACATTGCGGCAGAGAATGTGTTCGGCCCCATTTACGATACGTCGGCGGCCGCCAACAACATGGCCGGGGGGGGCATCACTCCACAGTTTACACGGAACATCCGCATTTTCGACTCATTGGGGCAGGGGCATGATTTGACCATCGGTTTCATCAAAATTGCCGATAACCAATGGGCCGTGGAGGTATTTGCCGCCAACGCCGATGAGGTGAATGGCAGCCTGCCAGGTGGCGAGAATTTACTGACCTTCGGCACCATGACCTTCAATGGAGATGGTTCCTTGCGCGCTGTGTCTGGCGGCCTCGCAAATCCGGTTAACATCACCTGGACCAACGGCGCACTGGCCAGCTCTGTCTCGTTTGATTTAGGTACGGCGGGCTTTCCTGCCGGAACCGCCGGCGCGACCACCATTGGTGAGACTGATGGCGTCAGCCAGTTTGCCTCTGACTACAACGTCGCCTTCGTCATCCAGAATGGTGCGGAAGTTGGCTCACTCGTCAGTGTCAACATTGACGAAGATGGCTTTGTGATTGCCAATTACAGTAACGGCGAATCACAAAAGCTGTATCAGATTCCCATTGCCGACTTCTCCAACCCGGAAGGGCTGGAAGCACGCTCCGGTAATGTCTGGTTCGACACCGAAGATGCCGGTGAAGTCAACCTGCGTCAGGCCCGAACAAACGGGCAGGGTAAGGTGGTCTCCGGTGTGCTGGAAGCCTCTAACGTGGAACTGGCTGAAGAGCTGACGGATATGATCGTCACCCAGCGGGCCTATCAATCCGCCACCAAGGTGATCAGCACTTCCGACGAACTACTGAAAGAACTGACCAGACTGTAAGTTTAATAAGTGTCATCCCCGAGAGGCCGCAGGCCGGGTCGGGGATCCATTAAAGCCATAAAGCAATAAGGGAAGCAGGATGGCTAAATAGATTCCCGACTCGCATCGCTTAACGCGATACTCTCGGGAATGACATTCTCAACCAGGTTCCGTTTCCCCTCGGACAACCCCACGGGCGGCCACTGATGTGACCGCCCTTTTTTTTTGCATGGTGGCTATGCACAAAGATATTCACCTCAATCCAACCTTTAAATAAAAACACTATATGTTGTTATTTAGTTAACAACAAAGGTTAACGAGCAACAATATATGGTATTGCAAATCACTGTTTTTTTTGATATAGATGATGCATCTAATGGTTAATTTTGGCATTGCGCCTTTCAATTAGCCGACTATGATGTGTCCATTTTTGGTTAAACGCTGAGGTAGCTATGTCCTACGGCAAGAAAATACTACGGAATGTCAAAATCACGGGGAGTCTGCCCGACGACGCCGCGAATGATGACGCCACCGAGATTGACGCCGCCGTAATGGGCGATGCACGCTATCTGCGCCAATCATCCGCACTCATCACCGACGCTTTACAAAAAGGTTATGATGTGCTGCAACTTGCCAATGGTGACATTGTTACCACGGGGACAAAAATCGTCGTCTCGCAATACACCTGGGACGATGACAAAGGCAAACTGGTCAAACTCAAAAGCGGCTCAACGCGACGCACCCGGTCAGCCAACAGCAAAGAGCCGGAAGCTTCCGAAGAAAATGCAGACGCGTAAACAAAATACCTTATTCAATTCACTCAGCATTTAAACGATAGTGAATTGCCGCTATTTTTGCTTGAACCATAGGCAGTATAGTCCCGGTGTGATGCGCTGCATAAGCCGCATATTTATCTGCATGAGCCTGATGCAATTGATCCAGCGCCCAGTTTTCCAACACAATTCCACAGATATTCAAATAATCACTGGCACTGCTAAGCGCGGCATGGGGCTTATCTGCCAACGCCGCGCGCAATACATCACCAAGCTGCTGCGCAGCCTGAATCGCATCTGTCAATGCACCTGATGCGCTACTGTCGCAGCAAATACGCCAGAGACTGCTAGCAACCTCACCCTTTTGCAATGTTAATTTTCGTGTGAGCAAATCGTGTGCCTGAATACCATTTGTTCCCTCATATATGGGGGCAATCCGTGCATCGCGATAAAGCTGCGCCACGCCTGTCTCCTCGACATAACCCAAGCCACCAAAGACCTGGAGCGCCAGTGAACTGGTACTCACACCAACATCTGTTGCATAGGCTTTGACTATAGGAGTCAGAAAGTTAAGGACAGAAAATGATGCATCACATGAATCAGTTTGCCCGCCATAACGCGCCATATCCATCATACGAGCAGCCAGCATGATTAAACCTCGCACACCATGCTGATGCGCCTGAAGCGTGAGCAGCATTTGCTGTACATCCGGGTGATCGGCAATGGGAACTTGCTGCCCGCTTCGATCTCCCGGCGACGCGCCCTGATGGCGCTCATCAGCATATTGTTCAGCTAATTGTGAGGCGTAGCTGGCAATGCCCAGCCCTTCAACTCCCACCTGCAGCCGTGCATTATTCATCATGGTGAACATCGCGCTGAGACCGCGATGCGGCTCACCAATCAAATAGCCGATGGCCCCTAGTTCGTCGCCAAAATGCATCACACAGGTAGGGCTGGCATGAATGCCTAGCTTTTCCTCAATCGACAGGCAGGTCACGTCATTGCGCTCCCCCGGCTGTCCCTGAGCATCTGGCAAAAAAGTCGGCACCAGGAATAGTGAAATCCCCTTGCTGCCTGGTGGAGCATCCGGCAGGCGCGCCAGCACCATATGAATGATATTATCAGCAAGATCGTGCTCACCATAGGTGATGTAAATTTTAGTGCCGGTGATGCGGTAGGCATCGCCATCCGGCACGGCGCTGCACCGCAGCACTCCCACATCGGACCCGGCCTGTGGTTCGGTCAGGCACATGGTGCCCGTCCATTCACCCGAGACCAGCCTGGGCAAATAAATCGCCTTCAATGCCTCCGTTCCATGAACAGCCAGCATTTCGACCGCTCCCTGCGTCAGCATGGGGCAGAGTGCGAAACTCATATTCGCGCTATTCCACAATTCGGAAATAGCCACATTAAGAATAGCCGGTAATTGCTGGCCGCCATGCGCGAGTTCACTCGGCACCATATTCCAGCCACCGGCAACAAAAGCCTGGTAGGCATCGCGGAAACCTGACGGCATGGTCACGCGCCCTTCCTGCCACACTGCTTTTTCACGATCACCAGGCTGGTTGAGCGGCGCCAGCCGATCTGCTGCAAAGCGCCCGGCTTCCTCTAAAATAGCATTCGCCAGTCCGGCATCTACTTGCTGATAGGCAGGCAGGGCCAATATCTCATCCAATCGACCAATCGTCGTCAGACTATCCATCATGGCATCAATGGGAGGAGTGTAAGGATACGCAACCATGCAATCAACCTAACCATTTATGTTGAATAAATGGTGAAAGCCGCTTGTTTCTGCCCGCGACAGCCAGTAGATAGTGTCGTGAAAAGGAGCACATCAATGACCGAAAAAATCAACAAAGTTGTTCTTGCCTATTCCGGCGGACTGGACACCTCCATTATTCTCAAATGGCTGCAGGAAACCTATGGTTGCGAAGTCGTCACCTTTACGGCCGATCTGGGGCAGGGTGAAGAACTGGCGCCGGCTCGCGCCAAGGCGGAAGCCTTGGGCGTGAAAGAAATTTATATTGAAGATCTACGCGAAGAGTTTGTCCGTGACTACGTGTTTCCCATGTTCCGCGCCAATACAGTGTATGAGGGAGAATATCTGCTCGGCACCTCTATCGCACGTCCACTGATTTCCAAACGCCAAATCGAGATTGCACGACAAACCGGAGCTGATGCGGTCGCTCATGGTGCTACCGGAAAAGGCAATGACCAGGTACGCTTTGAACTTGGCTATTACAGCCTGCAACCCGACATCAAAGTGATCGCTCCCTGGCGTATTTGGGAGTTGAATTCCCGCACCAAACTCATCGAATATGCCGAGCAGCACGGCATTGACATCCCCAAGGGTAAACGCGGTGAAGCGCCATATTCGATGGATGCCAATCTGCTCCACACCTCCTATGAAGGCGAAGTGCTCGAAGACCCATGGGAAGAAGCCGATGAGGATGTGTATTTGCGCTCTGTCTCTCCAGAGGCCGCCCCGGATACACCGGAGGAAATCACCATTACCTTTGAGAAGGGTGACCCTGTCGCTATCAATGATGATGCACTCAGCCCTTCCGCACTGCTGACTAAACTCAATGAGCTGGGCGGCAAACACGGGATTGGCCGACTTGATTTGGTGGAAAACCGTTATGTCGGAATGAAATCACGCGGGATTTATGAAACACCGGGTGGCACGATTCTGCTTAAAGCGCACAGGGCAATTGAGAGTATTACACTCGACAAAGGAGCCGCACATCTCAAAGATGAACTAATGCCACGCTATGCCGAGCTTATTTATAATGGTTATTGGTGGTCACCTGAGCGCGAGATGCTGCAGGCCGCCATCGATCTTAGTCAGCGTCAGGTCAACGGCGTAGTGCGTCTCAAGCTCTATAAAGGCTCCGTCTGGACCACCGGACGCAAATCACTTCAAAGCCTATACAGTAAGGATCACGCCACCTTTGAAGCGGATGACGTCTACAACCAACAGGATGCGGAAGGCTTTATCAGGCTCAATTCGCTGCGCTTGCGCCTGCGCAAGACACAGTTGGACGCCGTGCCATCGCCAGACTGATATACGGAAAGGCAGCCGCCGAGCAGCCTTACATAATCGGGGCAATCTCTGTCGGTGAGGAGGAAACACTGTAATAGCCGATGGAATATTGCAGTGAGCCGATGAGCGTCTGCAGCAGCAGCAGGGCCAGATATAATACCAATGGTGAGAGATCTATCCCGCCAAAGGAGGGCAGGCGTCGACGAATGGGCCGCAATGCCGGTTCCGTCAAACGATTCAAAATTTCATAGATTTTGTACACGACACTATTGTGCAGATTGACCACACGGAACTGCACCAGCAGATGCATAATCACGGCAATCAACACAATAAACATATAGATGCCGATGACGGTACTGACAAAGCCCAGCAGGGCCGAGAAGAAATAAGCGACAGGGTGCATAATCAATCCTTCCAGAAAGCAGGAGCGCACAATACCAGAATGGTGAATAATTCCAAGCGCCCAAGCATCATACCTAATGCTAAAAGAATTTTTGCCCCATCCGGCAACGGCGCATAACTGCCGGACGGGCCAATAATATCGCCAAGTGCAGGCCCTAGATTCGCCAGCATGGAGGCGGCACCACTCATACAGGTGATGTAATCCAGGCCAAACAGCGAAAGACTCGATGCCAACACCATAAAACAAACGGCAAAGAGCAGACAGTAGCTCATGACGGCATTAACTACTGACAATTCAATGGTCTTGCCATTGAAGGTCGGCAGAATCACCGCATGTGGACGCACCAGATGTCCGAATTGTATCTTGGCAGTCTCCATCAACACCTGCAGGCGGAAAATTTTAATACCACCCGTGGTTGAACCAGTGCATCCGCCAAGCACGCAGAATAAAAACAAAAACGTCACAGCGAACCCGCCCCACAAATTGAAATCTGCCGAGGCATAGCCCGTCGTGGTGGCCACCGATGTCACGTTGAATGCAGCATAGCGAAAGGCCTGCCCAAAATTGGCATAGACATCGGTATGCCAAAGCCAGAGTGTCACCATCACAACCGCAATCAGCCAGATAGTCAAAAATGTATGCACCTGCGTATCGTTCAGCAAGTCAAGCTGACGCCCGCGCACAAATTGAAAATAAAGAATAAACGGCAAAGCGCTCATCAGCATAAACACGATGATAATCGCCTCCGCCGCTTTGTTATCAAAATGCGCAATGGAGGTGTCATAGGTGGAGAAACCAGCGGTAGCAACGGTTGTCATGGCATGATTAATAGCATCAAACCCGTCCAGCCCCACCATCCACAGCAACAGCGCACACAGGCCGGTGAAAAACAGATAAATCGAGCCAATCACGGTGGAAATCTGACGCGCACGCGGCAACACTTTCTCGGATTTGTCCGATGATTCTGTCCGGAAAAGCTGCATTCCGCCAATTTTCAACATTGGCAAAATGGCAACGGCAAGCGCGATGATTCCAATCCCCCCCAGCCATTGCAAGAGCGAACGCCACAGCAGAATACCGGGCGGCGCTGCATCCAGCCCTGACATGACGGTTGCACCCGTTGTGGTGAGGGCGGAGACAGACTCAAACCATGCATTGATAAAATTGAGCTGAATATCAGCAAAATAAAAGGGCAAAGCGGCGAAAAAAGGCAGCGTTACCCAGCAACTTGCCGTGAGCAAAAACGCCTGACGAATATTCAACGGCTTTCGATAACCACGATTGATGAGATATAATCCTACGCCCAGAAAAAAAGTGACGAAAAACCCCATGAGAAAGGCTTGCCAGTCCGGGTTGTCATAGGCCACATCGACAAGCGCAGGCAGCAACATCGCACAAGCCAGAATGCTGATAAAAATACCATTCGCCAGAAGGATTGGCTGCCATTCTATTCGCATCAGCGTCTCATCAGCATTAATATCAAAACATTATCGACAGCACTGTGCGGTCGCTACAACAGCGTTATAAAAGAATGAAAAAAGCGTGAAAAGAAATAATGCAACATGATAAAAAATCATGTATATAGTATGAATGATGCATTTATACCACATCTTGTAGTATATATTCATAATATTGAAGCACAGGGATTGAGCCGGCAAGGGGAGAGTCAGCACCATGTCATTAGCCGATATTGCTACATTGCTCTTTGAAAAAGGCGGTGTCATCATGTTTATCCTGATGGCATTGTCGATCTACAGCTTGGCGATTATCTTTTACAAAACTTATCAGTTTGTTCGCGGTCAGGTTACCAGTAGCCGTGCTGCAGATGAGGTGATTGAACTGGTGCTGGGCGGTGATGTGGAGCGCGCCCGCCAGCGTGCGAAACAAATGGGCACGCCGCTTAGCCGGGTACAATACACCATCATCCATGCAATTCAGGATAAAAACATGTCGCCCGCCAAACGGCAGGCAGAGATTCAGCGCATTGGCACCATGGAAGTCAATGAGCTTGAATCCCATATGAAAGGCCTTGAAATGGTGGCCAATGTCGGGCCACTATTGGGCCTGCTGGGTACCGTCATCGGCATGGTCAAAGCGTTTTCACGGCTTGAAGGGGCAGGCGCACGCGTTGATCCTTCCATGCTTGCCGGGGGAATTTGGGAAGCACTGCTCACCACGGTGGGAGGACTGGTCGTCGCGGTGCCAGCGCTCGCCGCATTCTTTATTTTTGACGGGATGATTGAGAAATTTCGCGGCATTCTCAAAGAAACCTCCTCACGGCTGATTTCATTGGATATGAAAATTGCAACGGCAACGCCGAAAGAAACAGCGCCACTTGGCAATGCGATTGTTGTACCACCCGCATCTAAGCCTATGCAACCGGCACAACAAAACACGCCTTCCTCAGCAGGCTACACCGTACAGGAACAGCATATTCGTTCTGAGCATCAACCGCCGCAACAACACCCGCACTATTTTGGCGGTGACGCTAAGGCATCCTCGCAAACGTCCCAAGGCAATTATCAGCCGGAACCATCACCTCCCTATGCACAGTCAGGCTTTGTCTCATCACAAGGGCAACACTCACCGCAACCACCGCAAAGTGGATTCACCTCATCATCACGGCCATCATCGGCTCCTTCCTGGTCCGGCTTTGGCTCATCGCATCCGTCGGCGCAAGCCGCGCGGGAATATGCCGCTACCATCAGCCAGCAACGCCAGCAGCAGGGCCCGGGCGTCAGCCCCAACCCATCATCAACATCACACAAAGAACCGGTTGATTCGTAAGAATGGAGTTTGAACGTACGGCAGGGCGGAACAGGCAGCTAAACCTCACCCCATTGATTGATGTGGTGTTCCTCCTGATTGTCTTTTTCATGCTGAGTAGTAACTTCAACCATGTCGATGCAATCTCGCTCTCGTTCCCCAGCAGTCCGAGCATCATGGACAGCGAGATGGCGGAGGAGGCCGTCACACCGGTTGTCATCGTGGTGGCCGATCAGGGCCGCTTATTCTACCGCACCACACCGGTCGAGCCGGATCAACTCACAGAGCGGCTTGAAAAAGCACTGCAGGATGATCCGAATCGTCAAGTGCTGGTGATGAGTACGAATAATGTGACCGTGCAGGAAGTGATTGCGGTGATGGATCTGGTTCATCAGGTGGGCGGAACGAATATATCCATCTCCGACTGGCACTATTGAGGAGAACAGAAATGCTGGTCTTTGAAGAAAAGAAACGCCGCTTCCGACAAATCAACCTGATTCCGCTGATCAATGTCATTTTTCTGCTCCTGATTTTTTTCCTGCTGGCAGGCAAAATTGAGCAACATGATGTTACGCAACTGTCGATTCCAGCCGCGGAGAGTGGCCAGGCGGTCGACCCTGGTGAGATTATCGTGCTGCTGAATACCCGCAATGAAGTCTACATCAATGGTGGCCTTGTGCCGGAGCGTGTGATTACCGCCCGGATGCAACAATTGCTGGAAATGCATCCCAATGCCATCATCACCGTCAAAGCCGATGCCCAGCAACAAGCCAGCCGCCTGATTGATCTGCTCCAATCCATACGCAGCGCCGGGGGCGTTCAGGTCGGCCTGGCAACACAGAAAAGCACTGTCACTATACAAGCCGAGTCACCGTGATGGGCGCCATCTACACCCCCCATCTGTTCCGGTTTCACCACCAGTTGATCTGGGCCGCCATCGGCATTGCCGTGCTGTTTCATCTCATGCTCGGCTGGTATTGGTTTAATCATATTTATGAAGAAGAGCAGGCCACGGAAGTGCGTATCATCAATCTCACCGTAGGTGAGGGTGGCAATATTTTTGTGAACAAGCCAAACAGAACCAAATCGCAGCCAACCACAACAGAGCAAACACCATCTCCAGAGAGAGCCGACACTCCGTTAGAATCTAAAGCGCCCGGAACCAACCAGCCAGCCCCAGCGACATCGCCTCCCTCAACGCTTACATCAACGAACGAGACACCGTCTAATCGATATGTCCGGCCAAAAATAGAGGCTGGTACAATGCAGAAGCAGCGCGATCAGGCGATCATCATGACGCGCTATGAACAAATGCTGTCTCAATGGATTATCAAGCATCAGGAATACCCGGACTACGCCAGAAGCCGAAGCATGGAAGGGCAGGGTATTGTACGCGTGCGTATCGATCGCAAAGGCAATATTCTCTATAAATGGCTGGAATATTCAACCGGGCACACCTTGCTGGACCGGGCGATTCTCGACATGATCGAACGCGCCGATCCCGTTCCTCCGGTCCCGGCTGACTATCCGGCGGGCGACATGATTGAGTTTCGCATCCCTGTTAGTTTTCATCTCAACTGAGCGGTATTCAGCATAATGCGCGCGATGCTGCTGTTCCTGCCTTTATGGGCATTATTTGCCTGGCTTGGCATTGAACTGGCCCTGCAACCACAACCCGTCAAGGCAATTCGGGTCATTCCGGAAACCACTGCTCGTCTGCCCGACGGACTACGTTATTGCGGCGGCATCCGCCTGGAGACCGAAAATCTGGATTTTGGCAGCTTTTCCGCCCTGGCTGTCCGCTCCAATGGACGTTTTATTGCATTGTCGGATGCCGACATGGTCGCAGGCGGCACGTTGCATTTCAGCGATGATGGCTATCAATTACAGCATGCAGATATTCGCTATTTCGAACGCCTTCCATTTGCCCGGCTACGTAAATGGCACGGTGATGCGGAAGCAATGACACGTATCAGCGATGATATGTATGCCGTCGCATTCGAGCAATGGCATCGTATCATTCACCTCGCCTGGAAACCGAACGGGCAGGTACGTCCACTGGCACGCACGCAACAGATGGACATTCCGGACAGCGACAATCTTCCGTACAATCAGGGTATCGAAGCTATGGCATACGATCACCACACAGGCACTTATCTGTTACTCGCTGAGGAATACAGCACGACACCTCCATCAGCAGATGGGAATAGATTGACCACCTTATATCAAGGGCTACCCGGCAATTGGCGGCGCATGGCCTATCGATTGGAAGGAGGATATCGACCGACCGATATGGCCTTACTGCCGAACGGTGATTTAGTGATCCTGGAACGTGATTTCAGCCTCAGGCATGGCTTCACCTCCAGACTGGTCACAATCTCGTCAGCTGACTGGAACGCAGCGCCCCATCAGCCACTTCTCACACCACGACCAATCGCGGATATCACCGAATGGACATTTCATGAAAATATGGAAGGATTAGCCGTGTTGCCACGCGATGACAATACACTCACGCTGTTGTTGATCTCTGATGACAATCAACGCCTCTGGCATTACAGCTATATCCACGCCTTTTGCCTCGATATGGCCGCACTCGACCAGTTGCCAAAGCGCCGTGGCGCTGATACACCGAAAAACGCAATACTGAATTGATCAAAAGAAATGCCCATGTCTCAGAAAAAAATCATCATCACCGGCGCTGCGGGGTTCATTGGGTCCTGTTTTTCACGTCTTGCCGTCTCGCGCGGCTATCAGCCCATCGTGCTCGATGCTTTCACCTATGCCGGTCATAAGGAAAATCTGGAAGAAATTGAAGACAACATCACCATTGTCAAAGAATCCATCGGCAATGCTCAGCGTGTGCGGGAGTTGCTTGAACAACATCAACCAATCGCCATCATCAATTTCGCGGCGGAATCACATGTGGATAATTCCATCAGCGGTCCTGCCGTGTTCATCGATACCAACATTCAGGGTACCTTCACCCTGCTGGAGGAAGCCCGGCGTTACTATCAGTCCATGGATGATGACCTCAAGCGAGCCTTTCGCTTTATTCAGATTTCCACTGATGAAGTATTTGGCTCTCTCTATGATGATGGGTATTTTACGGAAGACAGTCCGTACCGCCCCAATTCGCCCTATTCCGCGTCAAAAGCAGCGAGCGATCATCTGGCCCGCGCCTGGTTTAAAACCTATCAGCTACCGGCCATCATTACCAACTGCACCAATAATTATGGCCCGCGCCAACATCCGGAAAAACTTATTCCACACATGATTACCCGTGCCTTGGCCGGACAGTCTCTGCCGGTCTACGGCGACGGTAAAAATGTGCGCGACTGGATTCATGTGGAAGATCATTGTCGCGGTGTGATGCTGGCGCTGGAAAAAGGTCGGCCGGGAGAAACCTATGCCTTTGGTGGCAATGCGGAAATGCAGAATATCGATTTGGTGACAGTCATTTGTCAACATCTGGACACTTTACGCCCTCATGAAGATGGCACGCCCTATGCCAATCAGATTGCCTTCGTGCCGGACCGGCCGGGCCATGACCGGCGCTACGCGATTGATTGCAGCAAAGCCAAACAAACACTGGGTTATGAGCCTGAATATAGTTTTGAAGGAGGCTTGAAACATACGATCGAATGGTATTTAGAGCATACGGCATGGTGCGAGGCAGTCAGCCAGAAGCCTAAGCAAAAAAAAGCAGCATGAGGAAAGGGAGATGAAGGGTATTATTCTCGCCGGTGGTTCCGGCACTCGGCTCTATCCCATGACATTGCCGGTGAGCAAACAGATTCTACCGGTCTATGATAAGCCCATGGTCTATTATCCGCTATCGTTGCTGATGCTGGCCGGCATTCGTGAGATTGCACTCATCAGCACCCCCCGCGATCTGCCCATGATGCAGGCATTGCTAGGCGATGGCAGTCAGTTTGGCCTGACAATTGACTATATTGAACAACCGGAACCTGGCGGCATTGCTCAGGCTTTCCTCCTTGCAGATACGTTTATTGAAAACCAGCCTGTCTGCCTGATTCTCGGTGACAATATTTTCTATGGCCAGAATATCAGCAGCTTGCTCACGCAGGCGGCCAGCCGCACGAGCGGGGCAACGGTCTTCGCCTATCATGTAAAAGACCCGGAGCGCTACGGAGTCGTGGATTTCGACAAAGAAAAACGCGCTCTCAGCATTGAAGAAAAACCAGCCGCTCCCAAATCCAACTGGGCCGTGACAGGGCTCTATTTTTATGATGCACACGTAGTGGATATTGCACGGCAATTAAAGCCTTCTGCACGCGGTGAGTTAGAGATTACGGATGTAAACAAAATCTATCTCGAGCAGGGCACGCTTCAGGTTGAGTTGCTCGGTCGCGGCGTTGCCTGGCTAGATACAGGGACGCCCGACGCATTGATCTCCGCTGCCAATTTTGTGCAAACGGTTGAAGCACGACAAGGACTGAAAATCGCTTGCCCGGAGGAAATCGCCTTACGCAAAGGCTATATTGATGCCACGCAATTTGAACAATTCATCCAGCGCTACAGCAAAAACAATTATGGTACGTATCTGACATCGGTGTTGAAAGAAATACAGGGGGCATCATGGCCTACTACCCATGCGGCCTGACTGAGGCAATCCTGGAGTCACTGCCGGAGCGCATCATCGTCACCGGCGCAGATGGACAGTTAGGCTCTGCCTTGATCGCATTGCTTGGACATAAGGCGATTCCGCTGACACAGAAACAAGCAGATTTTGCAAGGCCGGATCAACTTGGCGACATCTTAAACCGCCTGAACCCGACGATAGTCATCAACCCCGCGGCTTACACGGCCGTTGATAAAGCAGAAGAAGAGCCTTCACTTGCCATGCGCATCAATGGCGACGCGCCCGGTGTCATCGCCAACTGGTGTGCCGAGCATAAGATTCCCATGCTTCATTATTCGACAGATTATGTCTATCCCGGCAACGGCTCCACCCCGTGGCGCGAAGAGAATGATCCATCGCCCTGTAATAGCTATGGCCGATCCAAACTTGCCGGTGATAAGGCGGTGCTGGGCTCTGGGGCTAACGCATTGATATTCCGCACCTCCTGGGTCTATGACGCCAAGGGCAAGAATTTTCTCAACACCATGCTGAAACTTGGCCAGGAACGTGAGCAATTACATATCGTTGGTGATCAAATCGGGGCGCCCACTTATGCGCCGCATCTCGCTGCCCTCAGCCTGTCCGCGCTATACCAGGCACAACAACAGACGCATTTTCCCACCGGTATTTACCATGCTGTGAATACGGGAGAAACAAGCTGGCATGGCTTTGCAGACGCTATTTTTGCCAAAGCACGGGCCTATGGCATGCCCTTAGCCATCACCCAATTACTGGCTATTCCCACAGAGGATTACCCAACCCCGGCAGACCGGCCATTAAATTCACGCCTTGCCATGGATAAGCTCGCCGATACATTTAATCTCCATATGCCGCCATGGGAGCAGGGATTGGCCGATGCCTTTGCCGTTAAAACCGGTCTGCAGGAAAAGGCGACACTGGATGCGATCGTCGGATAACCACAGGATGAGTAACGAATGAAGATTGAAACAACCCCGATTGACGGGCTAAAGATCATACGCCTCGCCAAACACGGGGATGATCGTGGCTTTTTTGTTGAGCGCTTTCACGAACAGAAATTTGCTGAACACGGCCTGCCCACATCCTTCGCGCAGGACAATCACTCCCGCTCGGCACCCGGCGTACTACGCGGCCTGCATTATCAGTTTGATCCGCCGCAGGGCAAGCTTGTTGGAGTGACGCGGGGCCGCGTCTGGGATGTCGCGGTCGATCTGCGCCCTCAATCCTCTACCTTTGGTCAGCATGTTGGCGTTGAGCTGAGCGATGACAATGCCACCCTGTTCTGGATGCCGCCTGGCTTTGGCCACGGATTCTGTGTGCTGGGCGATGAGCCGGTTGATATGCTCTATAAATGTAGCGGCATATACAATCAGTCCGGGGAGGGTGGCGTCAAATGGGATGATCCCGATCTGTCCATCGACTGGCCGATCGACAATCCGACCATTTCAGCGCGCGACGCCGCGCAGCCATCATTTAGCGCCTATCAACAGAATCCACCTGACTGGAGGTAAGCGTTGTTACCGCCAGCTCCCGGACATGCGACCACCACCGTTGTGATGGTGACCTACCATACGGGAGAGCTGCTTTGGCATGCCATTGACAGTGTGCTGGCCCAGCCGGATGTCTGTGAATTACTGTTGGTTAATAACGGCAATCCCGCACCGGTTGCAGAGCATTTGCGACACCTCTGTCAGCGAGAACCTCGAATCCGCCTCTATACCGGCCACGGCAATATCGGTTTTGCCAAAGCCTGTAACATGGCGGCGCAGGATGCCACCGGCCATTACCTGCTGTTTCTCAATCCAGATTGTGTACTACCTGACGGCGGCACCGCTTATCTGGCATCCGTCCTCACGCATGCACCTCAGGCATGGCTTGCCGCACCACGCATCATGAATCCGGATGGCAGTGAACAATCCGGCAGCCGCCGCAACCTGCTCACACCGCTCAACAGCATGTCGGAAATGACCCGATTATATCGGCTGTTTCCCCACAGTCACTGGGCTGCGCGTTTTAAGCGTCATGAAGAGCCTCCCTTGATGATGGTCAGCCTCATGCCCGCCGTGTCCGGCGCCTGCATGATGATGCCGCGTGAGCGATTTATGCAGATTGACGGCTTCGACAGCGCGTATTTCATGCATGTGGAAGATGTTGATCTGTGCCTGCGCATTCATCAGCGGGGGGGGCTGGTGCTTTATTGCGGTGAGATGAATGTGCTGCATCAGCAAGGCAGCAGCAATGCCTGTTCCCTAAAGGTACAGCGCTATAAAACCCGTTCCGTCTGTCGCTATTTTTTGACGCATTTTCGCCGCCCGCTTTATTTTCCGCTCACCGCGGCCATGTGCGGCTTGGCATGGAGTCATTATGCTGTATCATGGCTTCGTCATCGGTTGCGGGCTGATTCCGGCCCCACGGCACACTCCACCTCAACCACACAGATGGGTCACGCATGAAAGTGCTTATTACCGGCGTTGCCGGCTTTATCGGATTCCACCTTGCTCAGCAATTATTGGCAGAAGATGTCCGCGTCGTAGGGCTGGATTGCCTAACGCCCTATTATGACATCACGCTCAAAGAAGCGCGTATTCGTCGTCTCGCGGCCAACACCAACTTTGATTTTCATCGCCTGAACCTGACGGATCGCGTCACCATCATGGCCAAACAGCAATCCTTGCAGGCTGATATTGTGGTGCATCTGGCGGCGCAGCCCGGTGTGCAATATTCGCTGGAAAATCCCTTCAGTTATGCTGAAAGCAACCTGACCGGGCACCTGACCGTGCTGGAATTATGCCGCCAGATGGAAGGGCTGCAACATTTGGTCTATGCAAGCTCCAGTTCCGTCTATGGAGCCAACAGCAAATTACCTTTTTCCGTTGATGATACGGTCGATCAACCCGTCTCACTCTATGCCGCAACGAAACGCTCCGGCGAGTTGATGGCACAAACCTACAGTCATCTGTATGGCATTCCCATGACGGGGCTGCGCTTTTTCACGGTCTATGGCCCCTGGGGGCGGCCCGATATGGCGGCATGGAAATTTACCGAAGCTATCCTCAATGACCGGCCGATCACCGTCAACAATCATGGTAAAATGAAGCGTGATTTCACCTATATTGACGATATTATTGCCGGGCTGCGTGCGGTCATGCCACTTGCACCCAGCGCCGACAAGGATGCAGCCCCGCATCGACTATACAACCTTGGCAATCATCGCAGTGAAAATCTCACCGATTTTATCAAGATCATTGAAGAAGCCACAGGAAAAAAAGCAACATTACAAATGGCTGATTTACCAAAAGGAGAGGTGATCGATACCTTTGCCGACATTAAAGCCAGCCAGAATGATTTTGGATTCAAGCCGCAGACCAGCATCAAAGAGGGCATCCCGAAATTTGTGGAATGGTATAAGCGTTACCATAATCTGTAAGCTATAGCCGATTGCAATATTTTCAGACATGCGCGAAAATGTTAGTTTTGCGAGCAGCGGAATGATCGTACATCTTCGCATCCATGAAATGGGATGCGAAGCCTTAAAGAACACAACACTCCTCTTAGAGAGTGTTGTGGACGTACGAGAATTGAGCAGCACAGCAAATCTGGCATTTGCAGCCATGTATCAAAATTATCGCAATCGGCTATAACCTTACCGCTTAATCGCCACACTTAAACCTTCATGGGTAGGAACCATCACCGCATCAAAACGCGCCGGGTCTGCCAGACGGGTGTTGAACTGCTGCATGGCGTCTTTGGTGCCTTGGCGCACACCCTCTGGCAATTCATTCTGATACACCGCGCCAAACAGCAGGGTGTTATCGCCGATAATCAGCCCGCCGGGGCGAATATGCTGCTCGGCCCAATCAAGATAAAGCGGATAGCTTATTTTATCCGCATCGATAAAGATCATGTCAAACGGCCCATCATCACTTAACGCTGATAAACTCGCCTGCGCATCACCTTCTATCAAAGTGATAATGGATGATAATCCCGCCTCAGCAATCGTCTCATGTGCCAATGCGGCCATGGTGGGGTCATGTTCGAGCGTAGTAACCTGGCCGCCTTCTGGCAGCCCGCGCGCCACCCACACGGTGGAATAAGCGGTGAGGGTGCCAACTTCTACAATGCGCCGAGCACCGGAGAGCCTCACTAACCATTGCAGCAATTTGCCTTCTTCCGCCCCCACATGAATGGGCCGCCCGGCGTCGCTCGCCCGCTGAGCGGCGTGGCGCAACACGTCATCTTCCTCTGCATAAAGCGAACGAATATAGCGAATCGCATCGGTGACATGGCCGTGAGTCATGGCGGGCTCCTTTCACGGCAGTCATAACATAACACTTGCACATCGTACAAAATTTAGACTTTCACCCTGCATTACTTTTCCGTCATCCTTGAGTACAATAAAGAAGGCCACTTCGAACCATCTCCTTATCATTCCGGCGTAAGCCGGAATCCAGCTTGAATTGCCTAACACTTTTCGTGTCATTCGCCGGTTTAACCGGCGAATCCAGATGACTAGCAGTATAGATGTTTCGGCTCGCGATGCTCGATCAACATGACGTGTGCCAATATGCCTAATGATGCCAATATGCCTAATGAATAGAGTATTTGTCATTCCGGAAACCGCGTTAGCAAACAAGGTTATCCGGAATCCACCCATCAGCAGACTATGCCTTTTCAGTAGCCGAGCAAGCAGGCGCGGCGTGTTGTCACGGCAACTATCAGGATTGCCGGGTCAAGCCCGGCAATGACAGAAGTTTTACACGCGTCATCCTGAGCGCAGTGGCACCAGCCACGCAGCCGAAGGATCTATTCCTCGCATTCTCTAGCCGATGGCACAATATAGCATGGATGTTTCGACTCGCGATGCTCGCTCAACATGACAGTAACAATAGGTTCAATCGTATGTGAAATAGAAACACCCGCCTGCGCGGGTATGACGATATCTATGTGCCATATAACCACCCATATAGATTCGCCGATCACGTCGGCGAATGACAGCAGTTTTTACGCGTCATCCTGAGCGGAGCGGCAGCAGCCGCGCAGCCGAAGGATCCATTCCTTCACGGCCACTGACCTTTGCCATACCGCACCATGGATGTTTCGACCCGCAATGAGCAAGGCATTCTCTGTGTGGCTCAACTTTAAGCACATAAATGACTAAAATAGTTAACAAAACAGCAATACTTCTACAGTACACTATTGATAATTCCTTAATCTCCTCTTCGTCTC
>CAYSXY010000016.1:0-39149 GCA_964435165.1 uncultured Rickettsiales bacterium | reverse complement strand
TTTTTTTATCTTCTCGATTTTTGAGGACAACTTCTGTGTAACAGCGGATTTTCGAGGTTTTGCCAACCCTAACACCAATCGTATTGAATAGTTCACGCACATATTCATCCACTGACATAAAAGTTGCCAGCAATACAGATGTGATTCGTTGCTCTTTGCTTGTGTCAGCAATAACGGGGATTAAACGTGCTAATTCCCCAGACTCGATGATTTCTGGTTTTTCCATCTCATAGCGCATCCTACTCAAGCCCCTGATATACTTGTTATTGAATGAGTATTATAATTAAAGGCTTATTACAAGATACGCTGATTGTATACGATGTGTCTTATGAAATATTCGCGGAGGTTTGCGTTGATGATTTCAATCTACTTTTGCATCAATCATGCTGCTTTTTGGATGACACCTATTTGGAAACTCACGTCTACCAAATTCCATTATCCCCGCTGTTACTTCGCTGTTAATTCTCTTTGTGGGGCTGATTGGTAGATAAAGTTAAAGTAATTTTTTGACTCAGTGTAGCACCAATGTAGCACTGGTTGAAGTGCAGCAAAGCTTTAGGCTGCTAACCCCTTGAAAAATTGGTCGGAGTGGCAGGATTTGAACCTGCGACCCCCAGTCCCCCAGACTGGTGCGCTAACCGGACTGCGCTACACCCCGAACTTAACTCGTTGTCTCCGTGTTCGCCTACTGGCTCGTACATGAGACGCAGCTCATGGCTGACTCGGCCTGCTGGCCTCGCTTTGTGCCTTCTCGGTGTGTTGGCAGTCCGGTTATATGTGTTCCATTCGGCTGGGGCCGAATGATTGGGACTGCGCTACACCCCTAACTTAACTCACTGTCTCCGTGCTTGCCCGCTGGCTCGCACATAGTTGGAGTGAGATAAGTGTTTCCAGTGGAAACACGAATCCACGTAAAGAGCTCATGGCTGGCTCGGCCTGCTGGCCTCACCACGTCATAATGCCGAGTGGCATTACTACAATATTCATGTGAAAATGCCAGCCCTTACACACGATTTAATCGATTATGCCGCTTTTTTTACAAGCGAACGCATGGCCTGAAGTTCGCCCAGTAATCGTTTCAAATCGTCATTATTGGCGATGGGAGTCGCTTTGGCGGCTTGGGGTGGTTGTTGTGTCGATTTTAACAGCTCATCGAGCATGACGGGGCGTGCTTCCGGGATTGTTTGCGGCTGAGGCGCGGCAGTATTTTCATCTGTGACAGAAACAGGATTGTCGTTATCGGCAATGGACTGCCAGCTTTGCGGATGCTTGGCAAAATAACGCACGGCCCCTTTGATCGTAAAGCCCTCTTCATAGAGCAACCGCTTGATTGCCCGAATCTTTTCGACATCCTCCGGCCGATAATAACGACGCCCTCCGCGGCGTTTCATCGGTTTGATCTGTGCAAATTTATTTTCCCAAAAGCGCAGCACATGCTGCGGCACATTGAGTTCTTCCGCCACTTCACTAATGGTTTTAAACGCCTGCGGCGATTTATCCTGCTGCGCATCGGTCATGATGCTCTCTCCCCTACGCTGTTGCTTCACTTGCTTATCCGACGAGGTTTTTATTGATATTCGATTTGAGCAAGTTAGAGGGGCGGAATGACAGCACTTTGCGCGGGCTGATCGGCACCTCGACACCGGTTTTGGGATTGCGGCCAATGCGTTGTTTTTTGCGACGTACGAGAAAGCTGCCAAAGGACGAAATTTTGACGGTTTCTTCACGCTCAAGAGCGCAAATAACCTGCTCTAACACATCATCCACCAGATCCGACGATTCCGCCAGTGACAGACCAATCTCGCGGTATACGGCTTCACTGAGGCCAGCACGCGTTAATGTAGTATTAGACATGGTGTTTCTCTTTCTTTTGTATGATTACATTCGAGCGAATCACCACTTTATTAACGCGGCTCCCCAACTAAGTCCAGAGCCAAGCGCTTGAAGGGCTACAATTTTTTCAGAATCCAGCATTCCTGCCTGTTGCGCTGCATCTAACGCTAGCGGAATGGAAGCGGCAGATGTGTTGGCATGCTGACTGACCGTGTTCATCATACGCTCTGCCGGAAGTTCCAGGCGCGCGGCAATGGCCTGAAGAATGCGGCTATTGGCCTGATGTGGCACGGCAAGATCGATGTCGCTCAGTGTCAACCCGGTGGCGTTGAGGCAGTCATGGAGCGCATCACACATTTTTTGCACGGCATGGCGAAAGACCTCGCGGCCATGCATATGCACCACCCCTGCATGCTGAGAGAGAGAGGCGCCGCCATCGGTTTCAATCAATTTACGCAGGCTGCCGTCATTGAACGTGCGGCATGCCAGGACGCCGCGGCCAGTCTCACCATCTTCTGCGCGCAGAACAACGGCACCGGCTCCGTCGCCAAATAAAATACAGGTACTACGATCTTCCCAATCCAGAATGCGCGAGAAGGTCTCTGCCCCGACCAGCAGGATGGTTTTGGCCTGACCGGATGCGATCAGGCCATTGGCCATCCATAATCCGTAGAGAAAACCGGAGCAAACGGCATTGAGATCACAGGCTGCCGCATGCCTGATGCCCAGCTTGTCCTGAATGGCCGATGCGGTCGGTGGCATTGTCCTGTCTGGTGTGACTGTGGCGACAAATATAGCATCCACTTCGTCCGGGCGGATTGATGCGTTTTCAAGCGCTTTTGCTGCGGCCGCTGCACCCAGATCCGAGGTGAGCTCGTCTTTTGCGGCGATATGTCGCTGGGCGATGCCGGTGCGTTCCACGATCCATTCATGGGTCGTATCAATGGTTTTGGATAGTTCGTCATTGGTCACAATGCGCTCGGGCAGGTAGGAGCCAATACCGATAATGCGTGCTCTGGCGGTTCCCATTAGGCAGCTTCCATTGACAGATCGTGCATATGTTCGGTGATGCGCTCGTTAATGCCGCTGCGAATCACATTGGCAGCGACGCGAATAGCGGCGGCGAATCCTTTGGCATTTGATCCGCCATGGCTTTTAATCACCACTCCATTAAGGCCGACCAGCATTCCGCCATTATGGGCATTAGGGTCCAGCCGTTGCCTCATAGGGCGCAGCGCCAGCAATGCAAGCGGTGCGACCAGTTTTCCTGACCAGCTTTGGCTGAATGCGGCGCGAATCTCGCCACTGAAAAATCGCCCGGTGCCTTCAATGGCCTTCAGCATGACATTGCCGGTAAATCCATCCGTCACGACAACGTCGGCTTTGCCTTCAATCACATGGTTGCTTTCGATAAAGCCGATAAACTGGTCATTTAAGTCTGAATCGCGGATAGAAGCAGCAGCCTGTCGTAAGGTTTCATGCCCTTTCGTATCTTCTGAGCCGACATTGAGAATCGCAATCGATGGGTTGGTTTTACCCATGGTGATCCGGCAAAAAGCCTCGCCCATCAGCGCAAATTCAAACAAATGGCGTGGCGAACATTCAATATTTGCGCCGAGATCCAGCAGGACAGTATCAGTGGTGGGAGTCGGAATGAACCCGGTGATGGCAGGTCTGGCTATGCCTGGCAATGTTTTGAGGATATGTTTGGCGAGTACCATGAGCGCGCCGGTATTGCCGCCTGAGACAATGCCGTCGGCACGCTGATCGCGAACAGACTGAATGGCCAGGTGCATACTGGATTGCTTGCCCTGACGCAATGCGACTGAAGGTCGCGTGTCCGAGGCAATTGCATCGGGTGCGTGATGAACAGTGTAGACAGCATCCGGCAGGGAGGCAGTTTTCACATAGCGCGCAATTTTTACTTCATCGCCGAAAAAGATGAAACGCAGTTGGTGGTCGTTTTTATAGGCCCGTGCCGCGCCCTGTATCACTACTTTGGGAGCATGATCGCCTCCCATAGCATCCAGTGCGAGTGTTGTCGTTTGCGACAAGGGTCAATACCTGTCAGCCGTTTATGCGTTAATTTTGTCGGCGGTAACCTGACGCCCTTTATAATAGCCGTCCAGCGACACATGGTGCGGACGCTTCAACTCGCCAGTGGTCTTATCTTCAACAATGTTTGCGCTGTTCACGACCTTATGCGCGCGGCGCATATTGCGTTTTGATTTCGATGTTTTCTTCTTAGGTACAGCCATCGTTCCATTTCCTGCTTTACGGTGCCGCTATTACACATCTGCCTATCAATGCCGATATTATGAGCAGCATACTCTCTTAAAGAGGCGCACTTGTACGCGAATTCTACTTGCTGGTCAATAGGCAAGCCTGACATTGCTTTGTTTCATCTCTCTTGCCGCTATTTCCTCGTTTCCGGCTTAGGGCAGACGAAAATCCAGGACGCAGCGTGGGGCGGTTTGTGTCAGATCATAGGCCGTGTTGCCGGTAGCCAAACAATTGGTGAGGGTTTGTGCCAGCACGACGCCGGATTGCGGGTTGCCGTCATCCATTTTGCGGTCAATCTCAAAGGCGACTTCCGGAATTAATAATGGGCCGATGGTCTTGCCGGCGGTGGTCTGGCCGAGCAGCACATAATTTTTGATTGCCGGAATGCCGGTGGTGATGCTGTGATCGGTTTTAACTTCGCCGCCATCATGGAGAGTGTAGCCGCCGCCCATCGGGCTTTCCGGCACATTCGTGCCAGGGGTAGCGGCCGTACCGGTACCGGTGTAGCTGCCGGGCACCATGCCTGCTAAGCCGAGTTGCTGCCAGGCGCGCAGGCTTTCATTGGTCCACTCGATGATACCATCTCCATCGCCGTTGGCAGTGGCGGCCCAATAGGAGGTGGCGGTTTGGAAATCGCCGGGCAGGGCAAGATATTGCTGTTCAAACAGCGACACACCGGTGCTGAAACTTTCAACGTCAGCAATGACTGAACGTACTTCGGCGGATTTAATCAATTGCTGGCCGCCGACAATGCCACCGACGATCAAGCCGATGATGACCAGCACAACCGCCAATTCGATCATGGAAAAGCCCGAAGTCGAGCGGTGGCCGTCATATTTATATGTGTCTGTCTGCATTGCATCCTCCCTTGCTTTGTTTTTCATAGCTGCCGGGAGCGGGTTTCTCAATGTTTTTGTGATGTCAGTATATCTGGGGCGTTTTACAATCAGGTCGATTGGGATTGACTCGCGCCGTTTTAACGCTCGCTCGCCCTCAAGGGGCGACTCGGAGCGATGCTCCTGCCTCGTCCTCGCATGGTTATGCTTCGCATCCCATGTCGAGTGAACCGACTTCGTCGGTATATAATCGTGTGACACTACCACTTAAAAAGCCCGGCTCATGCCGGGCTTTTTAAGTGGTGGAGCCAGACGGGATCGAACCGACGACCTCCTGCGTGCAAAGCAGGCGCTCTCCCAGCTGAGCTATGGCCCCACAAAATGGTTTTGCAATGGTGGGCTTGGGTGGACTCGAACCACCGACCTCACGCTTATCAGGCGTGTGCTCTAACCAGCTGAGCTACAAACCCATTGGGTCTTGCAAAACGGAGGATGGTTATAGGAATCAACGGGCGGAATGTCAAACGCTCTGATCATCCTGAATAAAAAAAGGCGCAACCATTTGGCTGCGCCTTTTGACGTCTTGGTAAATAGCAATATTATGCTGCTTTTTTCACCAGGCCGTTGAAGTCTTCCAGCGAATCAACAACGCGCTTGTTGATGATGTCCAGAGCTTCGACATTGGATTTGGAGGCCATTTCAGCAATCTCGCGTGCATAGACCATGCTTTGCTCCAGTAGTGCTTTGGCATAATCTGCCTGCTTGGTGGCACTGGCTTCCGGTGAGCCGGAAGAAAGCACTTCACGTGCCGTTTTCAGCATATCTTCGATTTGTGCCTGCATGATTTCAGCCTGGCGGCGCGAAATAGCCTGCACACCTTCGCTTACCACCTGGTTGGCTGCCGAGAATGCCTCAATATTACGGCGTTGCAGCGCGAAGAAAGAATTGAAATCCATCGCCGGTACAGTGAAATCGGAAAATGATTTCATAAAATCGGCGTAGTTTTTTGTTTTGCTCGTCGTCATGATGAACCTCTGCTAATATCGTCATTTATTTAATTGGCCTTGGCCAGCTAGCATAGAGTCATAGAGAGTTTGCGCAGGAAGTCAAGTGCTTTTTGTGCGCCGCACAAAAAATTATATATGGATAGCAATGCACGCATAAATAGCATCTTTGCTGCTTTAGCCGCACAGAACTCGTCCCCGGAAACTGAGCTTTACTACGTAAATCATTACACATTGCTGGTTGCGGTGGTATTGTCGGCGCAATCAACCGATGCGGGAGTCAATAAAGCGACGCGTCCCCTTTTTTCGCACGTGCAAACGCCGCAACAGATGCTGGCGTTAGGTGAAGCAGGGCTGCGTGATGCGATCAAAACAATCGGGCTCTACAAGAATAAAGCCAAACATGTGATTGGCTTGAGCCGCATGTTGGTTGAAGAGTATCGCAGCGAAGTGCCAGATGACCGAGATGCGTTGATGCGCTTGCCGGGCGTGGGGCGAAAAACGGCAAATGTTGTGCTGAATTGTGCGTTTGGCCAGCCAACCATGCCGGTGGACACACATGTATTCCGCGTGGCACATCGGCTTGGCTTAGCGCATGGCAAAACACCCGAGGCAGTAGAGAAAGAACTGGTGAGTGCTATTCCGTCGCGGTGGATGACGCATGCGCATCATTGGTTGATCCTGCATGGGCGATATATCTGTAAGGCGCGTAAGCCAGCGTGTGATCGATGTCCGGTGGCTGAATATTGTCCTTCCGTACAGCGATAAAAAAACCCCGCCTTCATGGACGAGAAGGCAGGGCATATACTGAATAATATAATGAGGAGGGTTAGACTGCTTCGGCTACCGGCATTGGCGCGATGCTGGCATCATCAACCACTTTTTTGTTCGATGTATCGTTGTTGTTAGCAAAGCTGGAAAAGCCGCTATCTGTCTGTGAGACAGCCTGGTCGTTGCAGGTGATTTCGCCCAGTAGCTTGCCGCCGCGTTTCACTTCAATCTCGCCATAGCTGACTTTGCCGGTGACGCGGCCGGTTGAATGAATGACCAGACGATTGCCGACAATAAGGTCACCTTCAAATGTGCCGCTTATTTCAGCGTTTTGGACGGTGGCCGATCCGGTGAAGGAACCGGAGGCGGCAATTTCAAGCGACTGAACGTCGCCCATCACGGCATCGACGCCACCTTCGATCACCACGCGATCACAATTGGAAATCTCGCCTTTAAGGAATGTTTCCAATCCAACAGCAAGTGTGCGTTTTGATCCATTATCCGATGTGACAAATTCATTGGATGAGGCAGACCTGTTACTATCAAACATGGGTGAAGTCTCCGCGGTTGAGGATGGTGTGTGTGGCAAAGAGAAAGGGGAAGGGCTGGGTGTTTCAGCTGGTTCACCCGGCATGTCGGAAGATAAAGAAGGCGCTGGATCATGCGTATCCGCTATATTCTCATACGATTGCGGCCCCGCCATATCAGGCAGAGACGTGGAGCCGTGATGAGTATTGGCGGGTGACGCATTGGTCATAGGCCCGGCATCTACTGGCATGTCTGCATCATCTAGGTCTCGGCGCCGAAACATGCTCTCCCCCTTTGCAAGTCTGCGCTACTGCTATCGCAACTACAAACAACATAATGTAGTAGGTGCTCACTACACAACACACCATATAGGATAATATGCCGTAACACCAGTCCTTTTTTTATCACAGGCTTGTATTTTGGTGTGGCTGAAGTTTTTTTGCTACCCAGGCGTGTTGTATGGCATTATTAACCCGTGTTTATCGCAGTTTTCCGGCGACCATTTCACCTGATGGAGGTACATCCAGCTCTGCCCCAACCCTGTTTCTGCGTGAGGATCAACCATGATGTCTATGGCCCGAGGCATGAGATCAGGGGTAATGGTGACGGATTGTGGCGTCATATTCTCGGCGGCGATCTCCTGTGAATATAATGATGTCTGCGATCCATCCGCCATCATGCCGCGAACGGTAAAGCGCACCGGAGCTTGTGTTTGTCTTTCTTCTGGCCGAAAGGAAAAACGCCCGATCTGTAATGACAGACTGTTACACTGAACAGGCCATTGATGCCGGAGGTGTGCGTCATCACGTATGGTGATCGCCGTGCCCTGCGCTGCATTGTCGATGGCGATATGTTGATCAATCATATATCGTGGCGGTGAGACGGGTCCGGGTCCGGGTGCCAGCGAGAGGTTGAGATAGGGCATTAACGCCTCTAAGCGTGGCCAGTCGGCCTGTATGGCTGGTACAGGGAGCTGATAGAAATGTACAGTGATCTCCGGATTCCATAATGGCAATCCGGCACTTGTTTGCTCTTTGGTGGTTATTTGGAAGGTGGACAGGCGATTATTTGAAATGATGGCTTGCTGATGCTGGTTTGTGAGCGCGGCCAGTTGGAGGTGATTGTCGATCAGCGGTGAGAGCAACCAGCCTTCGCCAGCAATCGCAGGGATGAAGCGATCCCGGCGCTGGTAACCGGAGGCCAGTGTGACATCGATCCAGACCGGCGGAGGTCTGAAAACGAGAGAAAGTAGCGCGTGCCATGTGGATGGCTGCATTTCTATTTCTGCCCAGATAATGCTATGTGCTGCCGCTTCAGGCATGGTGATGGGGGTGTTTAATCTTGTGCGTCGCGCCTCCTGTAATGTGGGGGATAGCGGCAGTGATGTGTCGCGTCGTTGCCAATGAAGGTAGCCCGGCAGGATATCAACAATGTGGTAATGGCTGAATAGCAGAGGGTAGAGTGCCGCATCGTCCAGAGTTGGGTAGCGTCCGCGCATCGGGCTGCTGGTCATGAAAAGATGATCGGGTGCGTCTGCCTGCTCGAGATGAGCCTGGTTGAGCGATGCCAGCGCCGGTGTGTAGGCATGATAACTTTGAAAGACTGGACGGGGCGAATAATCGAAAGCCGGGTGGGCCAGCAGCACTGATTGATTGTAGCTGATCAAATCTGCCGTGCCATGGTGACCGGATGGATTGAGTGGATGATTTGCACGTAATGCCGCCTGCCACGCTTGATAACGTTTTTCCGTGGATAATGATGTATGAGCCGATGCTACTTTATCAGATATGATATCAGCCGATGGCTCAAATAGTGCCAAAATCTGCTGCCATTCATCCGGGCTGTGGAGCGCATCATTGGCTGCTACCAGCAGTAATCCTCCTAAGCTGGCGATGAACGCGCTTTTTGCCAGACGCGACTGGCAATAAGGCCAGACCAGGTCTTTGGAGAGGATAATCAGTAGCAGAAGGCAGGCAATGGCCTGTAATACATGGTGGTCGTTATCCTGTACAAATCCCAGCTTGATGAGAATCAGCAACCAGCCGATACCCCCGCATAGAATAATGATGGAGTCATGTGACGCCTGATGCGATATGGCGGCAACCATCACGGCTATCCAACTGAGCAGGATAGCCATAAAGAGCAACAGAAAGAATGGGCTACGTTCATAGCCGGCCATGGTGGTAAACCCGGACCCCAACTCTAGCGCATAATGGATAAAATCATCGAATGTGGTGAGAGGTTGCCCGGCAATTAGCCAGATGCCAATGGTTATCACACTGTAGAGACTCACTGGCAGCAGGGCGAGCGGCAGGCGAGCCATCAGCCGGTGAAGGGTCAGCGCACCGAGCATCGCGACGGCAGTGAGCAGGTAGCTGATTTTGACCAGACTCACCAGGCTGCAGCAACCCAGAAGCAGCCAGAAAAGTGGCGAACGGAGCTTTGTGTCAATAAACAGGTAATGCAGCCAGAGCAATAAGGGAAAGGTCAGAAAAAAAACATCGCTGGCTGAGGTGATAATAAAGGCGGCGGCTAACGGCATCACCGGATTAATGGCAGTGTGAAGTGCCAGACGCAGAATGCCGAGAGCGGCAATCATATTGAGAAGGCCTCTGAACAGCAGCAGCTGATAATAGGTATCGGGGTGGTAATAGCCGCCATAGAGAAAGCCAAAAGGCCCGTAATGCCAGACAATGTCATGGCCCCAGTGCCAGCCATGTGCCACCGCATGATGCAGCACCAGGATCCATGAGGCGTCTAAATCGTCATCCACTGCTATCTCGGCACGCCAGGGGATATTGAACCCCAGCAGGGCAACAATGGTCAGCAGGCTGATGATTCGCCAGCCGAAGCGATCGCGCGATGAGAGTAGGGGGGGATGAGATGGCGTGGGCATAGAATGTAACAGCCGCGTGAATGGTGAAAAAACTGTTAAACCTTCCGTAATCAATCTGTTTTACTCAGTCACTCCAATAGACTTGATGCAGAATACGTAAATATCGAACAAAGGAATCGCTCGGCATGGAGCCTGAAACCGCATACCCACTTGTATTGCGTACACGGCAGGAGCACTTGTCTGGCTGGGGACATGATCAGGCGATAGCGTGTCCCGTCTATCGGCCGGAAGAGGTGCGGGAATGTCGGCCAGTGGTTGCGCATCTGCCTCATGCGGATGCAACGGCGATTGCGCGAGGCTCAGGGCGCGCGTATGGCGATGCGGCGATGAATGATAGTGGTGTTGTTTCGCTTGCTCGGTGTGACCGATTGCTGGAGTGGGATGCGTCGCAAGGGATCATCAGGGCGGAGGCCGGGGTGACACTGGGCGAGTTGATGGATGTGTTTGTACCGCGTGGCTGGTTGGTGCCCGTATTGCCGGGAACGCGGTATGTGTCATTGGGCGGCGCCATTGCGGCCAATGTTCATGGCAAAAACCATTGGCGTGATGGCGATATTGCCCGGCATATCACCTCGTTGGAGCTGCAATTACCAGGCGGTGAGATTGTTGAATGCAGCAGCACGCAATATGCCGACCTGTTTTGGGCGACAGCCGGAGGTATGGGCATGACCGGCATTATTTTGTCTGTCTCACTTAAATTACGTCCGATTCAAACACTGGCGATGAAAACACGCACCATGCGTGTGCCGGACTTGTCCTCCATGTGTCAGGCGTTTCGTGAGCATGCGTCACGCGCCGACTATATGGTGGGCTGGATTGATCACACGGGTGTGGATCAGCATTTAGGTCGCGGCGTCTTTGAGGCGGCATCCCATATGGAGCAGTGTGGCGAGACAGATATGGCATTATCTTATTATCATCCGCCAACGGTGCGCTTTTCCGTTCCACGCTGGATGCCGGGCTGGGTGCTTAACCGCCATAGTATGGCATGTTATAACAAATATCGGTTTGGCCGGTACACGGAAGAATCTCTGGAGACTGTGACAGGATTACAGCATTTCTTCCATCCGTTAGACAGCATCCAGCATTGGTATCGTTTGTATGGGCGGAAGGGTTTTTATCAGTTTCAATGTCTGTTTCCGGATGGCGACAAACAGGAATCCCACATGGCGGATATGTTACAGGTCATTCAACAAGAAGGCTTTTTGTCCTATCTGGCCGTGATTAAATATCATGGGGCGCGTGAGGGTATGATGTCATTTCCGGATGCGGGATTCAGCCTGGCACTGGACTTTCCGGCCACGAATGCCGCACGTGGCTTGATCAATCAACTGCATGATCGCGTCAGTGCCTTTGGAGGCCGGGTCTATCTGGCCAAGGATGCGTTGCTGACGACCGATCAGTTTGCAAAGATATATAGCGATAGTCTGCCGCGATGGCGCGCGGTGCTGCAACAGGTGGATCCGGATCGTCTCATGCACTCGCAGATGGCTCAAAGGCTTCAGTTTCGAGATGTATCATGACGGATACACCTGCCGCGCATTACAGTCTGGTGTTAGGGGCGACATCGTCGTTGGGACAGGCTCTTTGTCGGCAGTTGGCGGCACGTGGTGACCGCTTGATGCTGGTTGGGCGCGATTCAGAAGCGCTGGAGCGCATGGCGGAAGATTTACGGTTGCGTTATGAGGTTGAGGTCAGCTTATCGGTGTGCGATCTGTCCAGACCGATTGACGGTGCGGCCATTGCACCGGAGATTGACCGTGCCTACCTCCTGGCCGGTGATATGGGACAGACGAATGCTCGCGACGAACCTGCCGAGATTGTGCGCATGATTTCGGTAAATTTTAGCGGGCCGGCCGGATATTTAGCCATTCTGGCGCAGCAGATGGAACAGCGTGATGGCGGCGCCGTTGCCGTGGTTGGGAGTGTGGCGGGAGATCGCGGTCGTCAAAGCAATTATCTCTATGGCAGCAGTAAAGGAGGGCTGGCATTGTTTGCGGATGGTACGCGACACCGCTATGCCGCCTCCACCGTGCATGTGATGACGGTCAAGCCCGGCTTCATCGATACGCCAATGACCTATGGGATGCAAAGTCGGCTCATCGCAGATCGCGAAGCGGTCGCCGCTGCCATCATTCACGCGCTGGAGAAGAAGCGTGATTGCCTCTATGTGCCCGCAATCTGGCGTATTATCATGCTGATAATTCGTCATATCCCTGAACGACTCTTTAAGAAAATGCGCCTATAATTCACACGCATGTTTGCAGAATATGCAATGATAATAACGATAGTGTGACGTAAGCATTTGACGAACGATAACCGTATGAACCAAGCTATTGCCGTGTTATCACTCTTGCGGCCTCGGCAATGGGTCAAAAATGTCTTTATTCTGGCGCCGCTCTGTTTTGCGTTTCGCTTTACTGATATTGATGCCATTGCCGCGTCTGTTGTGGCCGTGGCCTGCTTCATGTTTCTGTCCAGTGCTGTCTATATTCTGAATGATCTACTCGATATTGACGAAGATCGCATGCATCCGAAAAAAAAATACCGACCATTGGCGAGTGGGTTGGTCAGTATTCCCAGCGCAATCATTTTTGGCTTTTTGTTGCTCGGTGGCGCCTTTTCACTTGGTATGCTGTTACCAATAGGCTGTCTGGTTGTCATGCTGATTTACAGCCTGTTGATGATTGCCTACAGCCTTTGGCTCAAGCATGTGGCGGTGCTGGATGTAGTGGTGATTGCCGCCGGTTTCGTGTTACGCGTTGAAATGGGGGCCACGGCCATTGATGTGGTGACGTCGCCATGGATTATTCTCACAACATTTCTGGTATCGCTCTTTCTTGGCTTCGGTAAGCGCTATAACGAACTTAGCATTCGTAATTACAGCAAATCACGCCATAGTTTGCGGCGTTATAACCGGGCCTTGCTCGACCGGCTGATGAGTATTTCCTGTGGGGCGACGCTGTTATGCTATTCGCTCTATACGGTGGAGACAGCCCGATTGCTCAATAAGACCGAATTGGTCTACACAGTCGCTTTCGTCGCATTTGGCTTGTTCCGCTACCTGCAGATTGTCTATGTGGATGGTAAAAGTGGCGAGCCGGAGCGCGCACTGTTTCGTGATCGCCTGTTTTTTGTCAATGGCATCATCTGGTTTGCCGTTACCTTGTGGCTGCTGCGTTAAACGCCATCACTCAAAAGATTTGAGCACGTCCTTGAGGGTTCCTTTCACATCTTTTCGAAATTGCTGTAGCTCTTCTTTGACGTTTTCGTAAGTTTCGCGTGTCTCTTCCGGGTTTTCCAGTGCTTTTTTCAAGGTGCCGGCAGGATCCGGTTTAAAGGTTAATTGATCAAATGTGCCGCTGACCTTGATTGGCACCCGGATGCCGGGGCTCGCATCTTTTTCAGCCGACTGGCCTTTGAGCGTCTGTACCAGTTTCGGCACCAGATAGGCATCGACCCGGCGTTTCGGCAGATCGATACTGGCGGTGCCTTCCATCTGAAGAAGGGGTGCTTTCAGTTCGATTGAATCGCTGCGTAAAAGCCCATTAACGACAGTGAATTGTGCAGATGCGGTGCTGAAATCGGTGCGCTCCGTGTCATTCTCTTGCGGCTGAAACGCGCTCGCAACATTCCGCGCCATGGCGCGTAAATCTAATTGGCGAATATAGCCATCGCTGATGGATATCTCGCCGCCTCCTTGCAGCGATTCCATCCATACTTGCTGGTTGTCGCCCCATGCCTCCAGGCTGAAAGTGGTGGAGGTGGTGCCGGTGATGTCTTCTATCTGATACCATTCGCTTAGCCACGGCCCCAGCCTGACCTTCTCTAAGCTTGCCTGTTTGGTGATGTGTGGCGTGGTGTCTTTATTGTCGATTTCCACTATTGCTTTGGCGGTGCCTTCATAGAAGGGGAACGGGTTGAGCACCAGTTCCAGCAAATTCTCGGTGACGGTGAGTGTGCCGGATAGTTTTTCCAGCGATTCTTTGCCAACAATCAACGATTTTGCCGAAAATGCAATGGCAAGCGTGTGATCATTAATGGGGCTAAAATCAATCGGTTCGCTGCTCCATGCGCTCGAGCCGGTCGAAGGTGCTGGTGCATTGTTCGTGTTATTTGGTTGTGGCGTTTCAAGGGCCTCGTTCTTATATGGTGCGGCCAGATAGGGGCGCAGATCAAGATCGCCAAGGATCAGATTGCCACCGGCAGCGACAGCGCCATTCTCTTTGATGTTGGTGGTCAGGGTGCCGCGTGCTGCCAGCTTATCAAGCACGAATGTAAATTGGTCAAAATCAAAATTTTTTGCAGAGACGATATTCACCTTCCCTTCATAGGATGCCTGCTGCAGCACCTGATCATTATCCGCCAGATGTGGCGGCAGTGTGATGCCGGTCAGATCTAATAGAGAGCGGAGGTCGGAGATATAGAGTTCCAATTCTCCCTGTCCTTTAACGTCACTGCGATAGAGAGTCAAACTGGTGTCATAGCGGCCAGAGGTGATGTCGCTGTTCCATTGTGTTTCCAGCGTGACAATCTCGTCATTTAACAAGGCACGCAATGAACTGAGCCGTTGAGAGAGGGAGATGGTCTGATCACGAAAGGTTGCGCTAAGCGTCAATACTGCCTCAGCATCAAGCCCTTCCATCTCGGCGGACAGATCAATATCAGAAATGACATCATTGATCTGGTGGTCCGGTAGTGACAGATGCACCGTCCCATTGGTCATCGTCACTTCCTGCAATAACAGATTCATTGCCGCTGCCTGTTCGTGCTCATTGACGAGGCTGTTATCAGGGGCAGAGGGGGGGGAATTTTGCTTGTTCTGAAATAATCGATCCCAGTTCGATCCTCGTAGCTCACTATGCTCTACCCATATTTCCGGATTAGTAAGGCGAAAGCGATCAATAATCACGGTGTTATTGAGTAAGGGCCATAGCTGTAATTGCAGGTCAATCGTCGATGCACGCGCCGCTAACGGAGACGCAGAACGCGGTGCATTGGACAGGCTGACATCGTGCAGCGTGAGTGACAGTACAGGGAAAATGGTGAGAGACGCTCCGCCCTCGATCGCCAGGCGACGGCCGGTCTTCGATTCAACCGTTTTGCTGACCTCGGCAAGAATACGCTCCTGCGGAATCATGCCCGGCAGCACTATCACTGCCCCCACGATCAGTATGACCAGGAGGATGAGAGCGATTCCTACCCATTTCAGTACTCTACCCATTCAGGCTTCTCCTTATGCCGCTTGCTTGCGTTTGCTGACATCGCGCTGCGCTGCCAGGCTTTCACCCAGCCTGCGTAGTGGTTCGCTGCAATCACCGCGAGGAATCATCACTTCGATAATATAAGGCTCATGCTTCGACAGGGCTTCCTTGAGTGCATCATCGAGTTCACCGGCCGTTTCCACCCGTTTGCCCGTGCAGCCGCCAACCAGTGCGGCAACTTTATGATAGCTCCAGGGTTGAATGTCATTGAACGTACCGTCAATGATATTGCGCTGAGTGCCATAGCCGTCATTATTCATCACCAACACGATAGGAGCCAGCCCATATTTGGCGGCGGTGGAGACTTCCGTGCCGGTCATTTGAAATGCCCCATCGCCAATAATAGCAAAGGCACGTTCGTTGGGTTGGTTGGCAAGCACGCCAATGGCAGCGGGCATTGCAAAGCCCATGGAGAGATAATAGGCATCGGCGACGAAATTACGTCGCTTGCTGGTGCGGATGCCGACTGCACCGAGCAAGGAATCTCCCACGTCACAAATGACCGTGCCGCCTTCTTCAATGTGTGGCTCCAGCACACGGAACATGAGATTGACGCTCAGGCTCTCATCGCGGTCTTTATCCTCCAGCGGCGCGAGTGGGATGGCCGGGTTGGGATTGACGAACGTCTCACGCTTATTGATGTTGGCATTGGCGAGCCCTTCCACAAAATCTTCCAGGCGCACATCATCAAAACTATGCATGCGTACCCGTGCTTTCTCACTGGTGACGAGAATTGAGTTACGGCGTTCCAGTTCATTTTTGGTAAAGCCCATGAATACATCGGAGATAAAAGTGCCCAGCAGGATAATGCAGTCACTATTGTCGACATATTCCTGACATTTTGGGTCGGAGAGCGAAGTGTTGTATACACCAATGTAAAGCGGGTTGGTCTCACGGATCACGCTTTTACTATCGAGCGTCGCGCAGATCGGGATGTTGAAGGCCTTTGCAATATCCAGTGCTTTGTCGGCGATGCCATGGCGATGGAGTTCAACGCCGGCAACGATCACCGGTTGCTTGGCGCCGTTAATAAAGTCGGCGGCGGCCTCAATGCAGGCCTCAAGCATTTCCGGGTCACTTTCGGCAGGAGGGCTGTTTTTCACCGGATGCAGGGTGATGGGCATATCCACCACATCATAGGGCATTTCAATATAGCCAGGGCGGCAATGGCGCTGCACCGCTTCGACGACGCGCATAATCTCAAGTGCTGCCGTTTCCGGATCATCCAGCACAGCATTTGCGCAGGTGACTTCTTCATAAATGCGGCGCTGGCTGTCAAAGGTTTTCACCTTATGGTGGATGAGCGAGTCATTGCGGCGCTCTGACGGTGATGGGCCGCCGGAGATGACGATGATGGGGCTCTTCTCGGCATAGGCACAGGCGACGCTGTTAAGCATGTTCAGCCCACCCACACAGTAGGTGACACAGGCAACGCCCAGGCCGTTGATTCGGGCGTAGGCATCGGCGGCGAAGCCAACGGACGGCTCATGCGTCATGGTGATAATGTCGAGTGGCGATTTATCCAGCCAGCGGAAGGTCGGCAGCGCGAAGTCACCGGGAATGCCGAATACATGTTTGACCCCTTGATTGTAAATATAATCAAAGAGGAACTGTCCAACGGTTGTTTGTTCTGTGTTCATTAATGTCATCCCTGTGATGTAGTTGTTTTGCGATATAATCGACGTGATGCGGTGTCTATCAGTTGGCTGCGGTGTATTATGCCGACATTATCTAATATCAGATTGGGCCCGGTGCAACTCTGTTCGGCCTTATCAAGTGCAGGGTGAGCCAGATGATAACCATGACAATGCCAATGATGTGGCTCACATCCGTTGGGTAGAGCAAAAAGGGAATCGCCAGAGTGAAACCAAACCGTTCCAGTGTGGTGAGGGGTGCAGCGGCATATTTTTCGACGGCAAAAGCGAAACACAGAATAATGCCTAATGTCGCTGCAACACTGAGGCTATGATCCAGTAAGGTGATATTATCAGTGTAGAGCAGGCCGGAATAGGCCATCATCAAGGGAATGATGAAAAAGCCTTTCGCCACTTTGAATGCGGCCATGGCCGAGCGCATCGGGCTGGCGCCAGCCACGCCGGCACCGGCGAAAGCGGCAAGGGCAATGGGCGGTGTGACGTTTGAGGTTTGTGACAGCCAGAAAATAATCATATGGGCGGTGAGAATCGGCAGGCCCATTTGCGCCAGAGCAGGCGCAGACATAATGGCCAGCACAATGTAAGCCGCGGTGACAGGCAGGCCCATGCCCAGCACCAGTGCCGCCAGCCCGACCAGCAGCAGAGCTAGCCAGAGCTGGCCGCCGGAGAGTGAAATGACAAATTCCGTAAATTGAAGGCCGATCCCGGTTTGGCCAATCACGCCGACAACGATTCCTGCGGTTGCGCAGGCCATGGAAATGGGCAATGCCATGAGTGTCCCTGATTTCAGGCCATTGAATACCGTTTTGAGCGACGTGCGTGAATGTTTGCGCAGCCAGGCAGTCGCGACGACGGCAAAACAGCCAACCGCGCCGGAGAGGGTGGGTGAGAAATTCATCAGCAACATGCCGGTGACCAGGCCGAGCGGCATGATGAAATGTGAGCCTTCTTTCAGGATGGGTCCGACTTTCGGACGTTCTTGAATGCCTTCAATCCCTTGTTTGCACGCTATGATATGGACGTAGGTGAGGGTGCAGACAAAGTAGAGGATGGCCGGAATGATGGAGATGGCGACAATCGTGCTGTAGGGCGTGTTGGTATAATCGGCCATAATGAATGCCCCGGCCCCCATGATTGGCGGTATGATCTGCCCACCGGTGGAGGCGGCGGCTTCAATGCCAGCCGCTTGTTCTTTCCTGAAGCCGAGTTTTTTCATCATTGGGATGGTGAGCGCGCCGGTGGTCACCGTGTTGGCAATGGCCGAGCCGGAAATGGAGCCCATGGCGGCGGAGGCGACGACACTGGCTTTGGCCGGGCCGCCACGATATTTACCGGCGGAGGCAAAGGCGAGATCGATAAAGAATTTGCCGGCACCGGTGATCTCCAAAAAGGCACCGAACAGCACAAACATGAAAACCGCTCCGGCGGCGATGCCGAGCGGTGTGCCGAAAATACCGGCAGCCGTATAGACCTGAAAACGTACCATACGCTCCAGCCCAAAGCCACGATGGGCAATGCTCTCGGGCAGCAGGTTGCCGAAGATGAGATAAGACAGGAATATCAGGGCGATTAATGACATGACCCACCCGACGGAGCGCCGTGTTCCTTCAATGATTAACAGCATGAGGAGCGTGCCTGCCCATAGATCGGCCGGTTGCAGGCCATAGAGAATATGTTCGATGGAGGTATAATCGAAACGGGTGACACGCCAGGCACACCAGATGGCCAGCATCGCTAATGCCATATCGATGAGCCGACCCGGCACGAACAGCGGATGATCGTCATTACGAATCAATGGGTAATGCATAAAGACCAGCACCATTACCCAGCTTAAATGAATGGGGCGCATGAAGGTGGCGGACAGGCTGCCACTCAACCCCTGCCAGATTTGAAAGGCCGACAAGGAGATTGCTGCAGCAAAAATCAGCCAGAAGATGGCTCCCTGCTTATGCGGCGAGAGAAAATGCTGCATGGGAGATGCTTATTGCCCGGCTTTTCGCTCGATATATTCACCGCCTTTTTTGACATCACGTCCCAGCCCTTCCATGGTGTTACAGGCTGAAAGGAACAGTAGCGCGGTGGCGGTCAGTATAAAGACATGCACAAACAGTTTCATTGTGTTGCGTCTCCCTGTGTTTTTCTCTTTGGAGTCATTTCATCTCTGGCTGTTCTATGCGGCAAAGCAGATGATGTGAAGGAAAATCGTGACTTAAGGCGATGGTCTGGCCGCGCCAGATCAGTTGCATGTCCGGGCTGGTGCTGTCACCGGTGTAGAGATAAAGATCATCTAAAAGGATGGGTGGGTAGCGTGTATGGATGTGGTGATCACGGGTGGTGATTGCTGTTCCGCTGCGCGGGATATGACCCAACCCAAAGCCGCGGGAATGGCTGGCAATGCTGTAAAGCCTGCCCCCTCTCACCTGCCATATTTCTTCTATCATGGTGCCTTCCACCGAATGGATGTAGCGGTAGGTCAGGGTTTCATTGTCGTTGAGTGAAAGACTTATAAGCTCGCGATGCGTATGCGTATCTTCAATAATGAGTTGGTATGGGCTGCAACCCAACAGCCAACAAAGGATGGCAGTGAAAGTTAAGCTATTTTTCAATTAAGCCAGCCTTGTCAGCGGCGTTTGCTAGCCGCAAAAGTTCTAATGCTCCTTGTCCACCTGCTAATGCTGCTCTTTCCAGCTCCGTGAAGTTGATCATCACGACATTTTCATCGTTGAGGCGGTCAATAAACACACCGTCATTTTTCGGCTTTAGCGATTATTGCTAATAAGGTATCTGTCGCTTCTGCTGAGAATTGTAGTTCCAGCCAGCGACCATAATCATGATCTTTTTCATCTTCCGAAAATCGCCCAGATTGAATAACGCTTATATCCATGTGGATTCGCACCTTCTTTGCTTAATTCTTATTAATTTTTTGTTGTTATAGAGAAGTGGGGCGAATGTCTAGCATTACGTCTTTACATATTACCTTTAGTGATAGGCTTGCAGCGCCACCTGCTGTTGCTGAAAATAACGCAATGCACCGGGGTGGATGGGAATGCCGGGCAGGCTCGTGGCATTTTCCTTGGTCATAAAGCGGGCAACCGGGGCAATGTCCTGCAAGGCTTCCTGATAGGCAAAGGTGGTTTCGACCATCTGGTAGGCCGTCTCTTCCGGCAAATCGTCATGCACAACCAGCAGATTCCACAGTGATGCGGTTTGCACGGCTTCTTCCATGCCTTTATAGGTGCCGGATGGCACGCTGAAGGCGGTAAAGGCCGGATATTTGCTATGAATGGCCGCCATGTCATCATCGCTGAACGGAATCAGACGTATGTCGCGGGTGAGCGAGAGTTCAACCATCGCCGCCAGGCCGATGCCGCCTACGATAAAGCCGGCATCGATATGCCCGTCTTTGAGGGCGGAGGCGGTGCCTACATAATTGAGGTTGCGCACGGTAAACTCATCAGTGCTGATGCCGAGCGCTTCGAGTATTTTTAAGGTGGCGGAGGCATTGCCGGAACCGGGCGCTCCGATGGAAATGACCTTGCCCTTGATGTCCTGCACGGACTGAATGTCTGAATTATCAGCCGTGACGAGATGCACCAGATTGGGATAGAGCGTGTGCAGGGCGGAGACGGTGAGTTTTTCCGGGAATTTGCCGCTGCCCTGCACGGCATCCATGGCCACATCCGCCTGGGTGATGGCCACTTCGCTCTCGCCTTTGGCGACCTGAATAATGTTGGTGACGGATGCGCCGGTGACTTCTGCCTTCATCACCATACCGTCAATATGTTTGGACCAAAGCGATGCCAACCCGCCGCCAAAAGGATAATAAGTGCCGCTGGGATTGCCGGTGGCGATGGAGAGCGGGCGTGCCTGCAGTGGCCATGCCATGCTGACACTGAGTAGTAGTAAAAAAAGTTTAATGAAACTATGCATAATAGAGGCAACAAGAAAAATAAGGTTAGGACGGCATGACAGACGACAGTTCCGTACAACAGCGCATTGACAATGCCCGGCAGCGATTCTTAGACGACCTATATCGCGTTGGGCCAGAAAAGCCAATGGGCTATCTGCCGGTTGAATCCATCGTGCGCTATGCCAAAGCCGATCCGGATGAAGTGGTGCAGGAATTGCAGGAGCGTGGCCTGACCGTCGTGTTATTTCAACAGCCTCATTCACATTCGCCAACGTTATATGCTTATGATGAAGCGGCCTTGCGTGATCTTCTGGAACAGCCACAGCATGTGCAGACATTGCAGGAGGCTGATTGGCCAACGGAACCGGGCGCGTTTGTGAGGAAGGTTGAGTCCGATCAGGCACCCATGCACACCGCGCTGTTTGACCTTGTGGCGGATGCATTTGCCGACCCACATAATGGCCTGAGAACAGACCCCTTACCACGGCCTGCATTGACCGATAAAGAGGCGATACTGGCAGCAGAGAAAGCACGGGACGATGTATTGGCAGGAATCCAGTTATTCCATCGTGATCTGCCGGATTACGTCAACGCTCATTTATATGGGACGATGACGGTTGATGAGTTGATTGCCTTCGAGGTACGGGCGGTGGGGGTTAGTTCCAAGGCCAGTTTTCATATCCCTTATTTGGACCGTCCTTATGGCCCTGTCTATGGAAAGGGTGTTCTACGTCATTCTATTGAGGATATTCTGCCCTATGCGACAGATTGGGGAGAATATTCAACATTCGATATTAATCTCAAACTGCAACAGGCGAATAAGGCACTCGCTGAGGGTCGGCTGGATTTTGAGATGCCTGAGATCGACGGGGATATCAAAGACCGATTGTTGTTTGAGGCGGCGACGGTGAGTTCACAGCTTGGATTAGGCCGCCTGTCATGATGCGGTCTGTAACAGACCCAGCTCTTTTTCTTCCAGCGTTTTAACGCGGTCACGCAGGCGCGCTGCCTGCTCAAATTCCAGATTGGCGGCAGCTTCCAGCATTTCTTTGCGCAATTGATCGATTTGCACGCTGATGGGCTGCGTGCTGTCTTCAGTCGTTTCTTCTTTTGCGTCATCCGCTGCTTTTTCCAACTCAGCGACAGCAACCATTTTTTTGATAACGGTTTTAGGTGTGATGCCATGCTCCGCATTATGTGCCTGCTGTTTTTCTCGGCGACGCTCGGTTTCATCCAGCGCATTTTTCATCGAGTCGGTGATGACATCGGCATAGAGGATGACCTTGCTTTCGCTATTACGCGCGGCGCGGCCGATCGTTTGCACGAGTGATGTGTTGGAGCGGAGAAAACCTTCTTTATCGGCGTCTAAAATAGCGACCAGCATACATTCGGGTATATCCAGCCCTTCGCGTAGCAGGTTGATGCCGACCAGAATGTCAAACACCCCATTGCGCAAATCACGGATAATTTCCACTCGCTCCAGCGTGTCGATATCGGAGTGGAGATAACGTACGCTAAGGCCTGCTTCTCCCAGATATTCGGTCAAATCCTCGGCCATGCGTTTGGTCAGGGTGGTGATGAGCACCCGTCCGCCTTTATCCGCGATGTCACGGCATTCAGCAATGACATCATCGACCTGGCTGGCGATGGGGCGAATCTCGCATGGCGGGTCTACCAGTCCGGTCGGGCGGATAATCTGCTCGACAACCTGGCCATCGCTCTGCTCAATCTCCCACTTGGCGGGGGTGGCCGAGACAAAAATACTGTCCGGGCGCATGGCATCCCATTCGTCAAATTTCAGCGGGCGGTTATCGCGACAGGAGGGCAGGCGAAATCCATATTCCACCAGATTTTGTTTGCGTGCTTTATCGCCATTATACATGGCACCAATTTGCGGTACGGTGACATGGCTTTCATCGATAAAGAGCAATGCGTTTTTTGGCAGATATTCAAACAGGGTTGGCGGTGGTTCACCGGGTTTGCGGCCTGACAGATAGCGCGAATAGTTCTCGATGCCTTTGCAACTGCCGGTCTCCAGCATCATCTCCAGATCAAACTGGGTGCGTTGTTCCAGCCGTTGCGCTTCCACCAGTTTACCGAGTGATTCCAACTGTCTGAGGCGCTCTTTCATCTCCGCGCGAATTGCCTTGATAGATTGCTCAATGGTCGGACGCGGGGTGACATAGTGGCTGTTGGCATAAAGCTTGGTCTTGGTCAGGCTGCGTATGGTCTCGCCTGTGAGGGGATCAAATTCGGTGATTTCTTCTAATTCATCGCCAAAAAAGGAGAGTCGCCAGGCGCGGTCCTCTAAGTGAGAAGGGAAAATATCCATCACATCGCCGCGCACGCGGAACTGACCGCGATTCAGGGTCATATTGTTGCGGGTGTAATGCAGTGTGATGAGTTGAGCGATTAATTCACGCTGATTGATCGTTGCGCCAACTTCCAGCGGGATCGTCATTTCGGCATAGGATTCCGGTGAGCCGATACCGTAAATGCAGGAGACTGAGGCGACGACGATGACGTCATCCCGTTCCAACAGTGAGCGGGTAGCCGAGTGGCGCAACCTATCGATCTGTTCATTGATGGATGCATCCTTTTCGATATAGAGATCGGAGCGAGGGACATACGCTTCCGGCTGATAGTAATCGTAATAGGAGACAAAATATTCGACGGCATTATTGGGGAAAAATCCTTTCATCTCGCTATAGAGTTGAGCAGCCAGCGTTTTATTGTGAGCGAGGATGAGCGCGGGGCGTTGCGTCCGCTCAATCACATGAGCCATGGTGAAGGTTTTGCCGGAGCCGGTGACGCCGAGCAAGGTCTGATTATGTTTGCTGTCCTTCAATCCCTGCACCAGCGCGTTGATGGCGCCGGGCTGGTCGCCTGCAGGTTCATAGTCCGAATGAATGCTAAAAGGAATAGAATCAGCCATATCGGCTGGATAGAGCCGGGACCCTTGTAAGGTCAAGTGATATAGTCATTCTCATTCATTTTCAGACAAGAAAAATGAGGGCTATATAGCTCGCGACGGCGAGCCGCGCCTTATGGCGCTCAAGTAGCGAAGCGGTAGCGCAAAGAATATATGGCGCGTTAACCACCACATAATTTCTGCATAGAAATTATGTGGAAACACTACAGCTTAGGTTCTGTTGAGATTTGAATCATGGCTGTATTTGGATGCTTTTTTGCTGCAAATGCCTTTTGATTTGTTCGACATAGAACCACTATGACTCAAAATCTCTAGGCATTTTCGCTTAAAAAATCATCTCAAACCCATCTCATTCTAAAATCTCAACAGAACCTATTTAATTCATGGTTTTGTTGAGCATGATCAGTGCCGGGCCGATGAGAATCATGATAAAGGCGGGCATCAGCAGCAGCATCAGTGGCACGGTCATCAAGGCCGGTAGACGATTGGCCTTATTCTCGGCCATGAGCATGCGCGTGTTACGATAATCATCGGCGAGGACGCGCAAGGTTTCGCTGAGCGACGTGCCGAATTTTTCGGACTGGATGAGTGCACTGGTCAGCGCTTTGAATGATACCATATCGGTGCGTGCGGCCAGATTCTGTAGCGCGCGGCTACGGTCATTAAGCAAGGTGAGTTCCATCCGTGTTTTGTTGAGTTCGTAGGTAATTTCCGGGTGGGCGCCTTCCAATTCACGGCAGACGCGGCTGAGAGCGGCATCCAGCGCCAGGCCTGCTTCCACGCAGACCAGAATCAAATCCAGCGCATCCGGGAAGGAGCGTTGCAGCACAAACTGGCGTTTATCTTTCATATTACGCAAGGCCAGATCAGCACCTGACAGGCCGATAAAAATAATGATAATACCACCCATGGCGGCGGCCATTTTCATGGTATTGCTGGCATCTCCCTGCTGAAGGATGGGAATGGCCAACAGCAATGCAAGGATAATGGCGATGGGCATGCCATAGGTTTTGGCAAATGCATAATAGATGGGTGCATTGGGGTTACGTATACCTGCCTGAGCGAAACGCATGGCCAGTTTGGCCTGTTGTTCCTGGTAATCAATGCCAAGAATCCCTAACAAGCCGCTCATCAACTTGGCTGAGCCACTACGCTCCGTATCTACATCATAATATTCGGCAGCTAGTTCCTCATTGTAGCTCGGTGCTTCTTCCTGTGTCAGATGTTTGAGTTTTTTACTGATGCTGGCTTTTTCGCGCGACCGGGTGAGCAGAAACAAAAACAGGCCGATCACGACCACACTGGGGACGATGGCGGCGATAAGCATGTTGGGATCGATATTTTCCAGCATCACACCCTCAAATATCAATCTGAATCATTTTATTCACCACAAAGAAGGCAAGGGCGACCATACCCAGTGCCAGTCCGAGGATGAAATTACCCAGCGGTTCATCAAAGAGGGGCACCAGATAGCCAGGGCTGAGAACCTGGAGCACACCCATGACAAACAGAGGTAGTGAGCCGAGAATATAGGCAGTCATCCGCCCTTCAGCGGTGAGTGCCTTGATTTTTAAGCGAAGTTGTTTACGCCCGCGCAGTACTTTCGATAGATTTGATAAGACTTCACCGAGATTACCACCACTTTCCTGCTGAACGTTGATGACCACGACGAAAAATCTGACATCCTGCTGATTGATTCGTTCGGCCATGGCGTCGATGGCATAGCTCAGGGTCCGGCCATATTGAATTTCATCGAGCACTTGTTTGAACTCTCCGGCGACCGGGTCTTCCATATTCTCGGCAATCATGCGAAAGGCGGCATTGAGCGGGTGCCCGGAGCGCACGGAGCGGACGATCATATCCACCGCATCCGGGAACATGTTCACAAACGCTTCCTGACGTTTTTTGTTGATGCGGCCGACCATCCAGCGCAGTAGCAGAAAGGCGAACGGGAAAGAAATGAGAAAGCCGGCAGGCCCAAGCCCGGCTTTTTGCAAGAGATAACCGCCGAGAATGCCAATCGAGATCAGATAAAGGACAAATTTACGTGGCGGAAATTCCGTACCTGCCTGTTTGAGCATCTCCCGGGTGGAACCAATGAATGGCAGGCTGTCGAGAAACGACTTGTCATCCGTTTGCTTCAGCGCTGCTTTGTTACGTTCGGCAATTTCCTCGGCAGTGGCCTCTGCTTCCGACTGGATACGAGAGAGAATTTTCTTGGTACGCGCTTCCCCTTTGTTGCGTCCACTCAGGGCGGATACGATCACCAGAATAATCACAATAACCGAGGCGGCGGCGACGGCAGCGATGATGGCGGGTGACATGGCGGTCACACTCCCCGGCGAGCGGGGTCAATCAGGCAGGCTTCCATTTCTTTATCCAAGCCGTATTTAATGGATTGTTCAAAGAAGTGTGGCTTCACGCCTGAGCAGCTAAACTGGCCCTTCAGTTTGCCGTCTTCGCCCATCGCCCCCGCCTTGTAGTTGAACAGGGATTGCGTGGAAATGACATCGCCCTCCATGCCGACCACCTCTTCAATATGCGTGACACGGCGTCCTCCATCATGCATGCGTGAGAGCTGGACAATGAGATGAAGTGCGCTTGAGACCTGCTGACGCAGGGCGACAGTGGGAATGGAGATGCCGGTTAATCCGACCAGATTTTCGATACGCGACAGGCAATCACGCGGATTATTGGCGTGAATGGTGGCCATCGATCCTTCATGACCGGTATTCATGGCGGCCAGCACGTCAATGACCTCATCACCGCGAATCTCACCGAGGATAATACGGTCCGGGCGCATCCGCAGCGCGTTTTTGACCAATTCGCGCTGAGTAATTTCGCCCACCCCTTCCGAGTTGGCCGGGCGTGTTTCCAGGCGCAGCACATGTGGCTGGTGCATTTGCAGTTCTGCTGCATCTTCAATGGTGATGACACGCTCGCCCTCGCTGATGTGACCGGATAAGGCGTTGAGCATGGTGGTTTTACCGGAACCGGTTCCGCCCGAGACCAGAATATTCAGGCGAATGGCGGCGCATATCTCGAGGAAACGCACCATTTGCTCGGTCATGGAGCCATAATGCAGATATTGCGAGAGCGGCATTTTGTTTTGTTTGAATTTCCGAATCGAGACGAGGCTACCGTCAATTGCAAGAGGCGGAATAATGGCGTTGAAGCGCGAGCCGTCCGGCATGCGTGCATCGACCATGGGGCTGGATTCATCGACACGGCGGCCGACAAGTGAGACAATGCGCTGAATGACATTGAGCAGGTGTTGTTCGCTTGAGAAGGTGATGTCGCAGCGTGAGAGCTTCCCGTTTTTCTCGATGTAGATGGAGTGGGCTGTATTGACCATAATGTCGGACACGTCCGGGTCTGACATCAATGGTTCCAACGGGCCAAACCCGAGGATTTCATCGATGATCTGCACTTCCAGCAGATTAACCTGGCTGCCGTTGAGGGCGACGTCGAGTGTCGGAATCAGTTTTTTTGCAGCGGCGCGAATTTTGGTTTTTTTCGTATTTTCGTCTGTTCCTTCCAGAACATTATAATCCATTTTCTCGAGCAGCGCTTCCACCAGCATCCATTTGGCGCGTTTGTAATCCTGTGTCTCCAGGCGGGCATCGGTGTAGCGTGCGACAGGAACGCCGCCGGCTTTATCTTGCGAAGCGGCTTGTTGAATTGCCGCTATAGGGCCAGCATTAGTGGTAACCTGCGGCGCTTGTTGTGGCGTAGTCTGGTTGGTCGCAGCATTATTGGCAGGTTGTTGGGCCGGAGGCACATTTGCGCCGCCGCCGAATGCCGGAGGTTGCTTTATTTCCTGCGGTGATGCGGGCGCAGGCGGCGGGGTGCCGGCACCGGCGACTGGTTTCTTTCCGAAGCCCATTGAAATCACATATATTATTTATTGAATAATGACTTCAATGATAGCTTGTCTTTGGTTGAGGTTTGGTTAAGGGAGCCGCCGGCGCGGTTTTGCGCATCTTCTGTCAGGCCAACAGCGTCGATTAATGCAAGGGTCAGATCACCGAATTCTTTGATAAGAGGGGAGCCGGAATTGAGTTCCACGACCGTTTTTCCCTCATTTTCTGCGGCTGAGGTCGAGCGTATGTCGTTTGACATGTAAAAATTGATTTTACGGCGACAGACATTTTCATAATCCTTGGCAGAAACTGCTTCCTTAAATTTCGCCCCACTGCGGTTAATGACCGTAAAAATTGATTGATCATTAATGCTGATATCTGCCCAGGCCGCCAGCATGCGGGCGGTGTGGGTGACGGAACGTAGCCATAATTGTGCAATAATCACATTCTGGTCTGCCAGAGTAAGGGCAGTTGCCTGCCATTGTGACCAGATATGCGGCAGATCGATGATAACGAAATCAAAGTGATTACGCAGAGTAGAAATGAGCTCAGAGACCATATCCGGATAGATATCCGGCCAAAGTCTCAAATCATTTGGAGCAGCAATCACATGGAGGTTAGGCTTATACTCCACCAACATGCGTGAGATTAATGTTTCGTCAATGCTACGATCCTGATGCTCAAATAAATCGAGAATGCCGTACTGTGTCGTCAGGTCCAGATTGCGGGCAATCATGCCAAACTGGAAGTCCATATCGATAATCACCGTGCGATAATGATGATTGGTGGCGAGGCAATAGGCCGTATTCAAAGCAACTGTGCTTGAGCCGTCGCCGGATGCCGCACTGATGAAGGTAATGACTTTGGACTGCTTGGGCGTTTGCCCGCCAATGGCAGTCGGGGCGCTCGCTGCCGGGGTTTTGGCCGCCTTGAAGGCATTGACCAGATCTCCAGGCTCAACGGGAAGTGGGAAATATTCGGCGACTCCACGGGCAATTAATTCGCGATAGAGGGTGATGTCGTTGGTCTGCCCAATAACCACGACGCTGGTATCGATTGTACATTGCTCTGCGAGTTGATCGATTTCCGGCAGCATATCATGGCCACGTGCATCCAGCTCCATCAGGATATGTGTGGCTGTCACATTTTGCTGGGCAACCCAGGCAGCGGCATCCGCTGCCGTGCCTACGAGCACATGATGCTGGGCGACGCCAATGCCCGACGCGACCGCCTCTGCCAGAGGCCGTTGTTCTTCACTCGTTAAAATGGCAAGAAAAAATGAATCCGTCATGGCTACTGGTTAAATTCTGTATCGAAGGTGAGCACTTCGTTGGTGGGAGGTTGGCGATAGATAGTCATTGCTCCGGAGACCACTTTGTCGGCGTTGGCATATCCAGATAAAGCCGGGGCGATGATTTGTGTTTTGTCACTGATCATCTGTAGACTATTCGCGGCGACGGAACAGCCGATATTGGGGTAGGGGAGGTTATAGGGGTTGATATGGTTGGGGTAATCGCGCCCGTCACAATCACGGGCTAACACTCGCTCATAGATCAGCGCGGCCTCATTCTGCGGATCGACATATGCCGTATAGGCAATGCCGAATTGCTCCAGGATATCGCGCGCAATATCACAATACGGCCCTTGATTGTCGCAATAGAGTTCGACGCGTGTGGGTTCATCTTCATTGAGCCATTCAATCAGTTCATCGGCTCCATCTGTGGTCTGGACAGGAATGGTGACGACTTCCGAGGTAATGTCGAGTAACTGATCCGGTGATGATGACATATAGTGCGCGCGTTCAGGAATGGGGCTGCATGCCACAGCGACCAATAACATGACAGTGATGATGGGCAATCGGGTCATTGGCATTACTCCATCATAAATCCGACCGGGCCTTCTAACGAAGGCGTTTGCGCACGTTTCGCCTCATCGAAACTGTTGCTGCTTAGCGCCCCGTAGAAAAAGGATTCCATCATGGAGGCATGGCGATAATTGTCTGTAGGCAGGCGTATATCACTGTTGGTGACAGGGTCTACAAGGTAAGGCGTCACGGCGATGACCAGTTCCGTTTCCTGGCGTTCATAGGATGTGCCCCGGAATAAGGCGCTGAGGATAGGTGTCTCCGCGATGCCTGGCATTTCGCGAATGGTGCTGTTCACCCGGTCGCTGATTAAGCCCGCAATCATAAAGCTTTCGCCGGGAGCAAGTTCCACCGTGGTTTTGACACGCCGCGCGGTCAGGCCGGGAACGGTAATGCTGTTCAATCGAATCGATCCGGCATCGGTCAGTTCAGAGACTTCCGGCTGGACGATAATCCGTAGCCGATCCTGTGATAACACAAAGGGCGTAAAGTGTGTGGAGACGCCATATTCCTTAAATTCGATCGTCACCTGATCTTCATTTTGTGCTACCGGAACCGGGAATTCACCACCGGCAAGGAATTCGGCTTTCTCGCCGGAGACGGCCACCAGGTTTGGTTCGGCTAATACTTTGAAGATGCCATCCTGTTCCAGCGCTTGCAGTGCGGCGGAGAGGGAGTTGTTTACGGTCGTAAAGCTGGCGCCTACTGAGCCAAATACTTCTTCAATGCCGGCATTGCTACCAAAGACAAATGAGAACTTTCCGGCATTGCGTAGCATGGATAAATCCACGCCCAGATTCTTTAGAGCGGTACGTTGAATCTCGCCGACGCGTACGCGCAGCATCACTTGCTGACCGGTGCGTATCTTGGCCAGATTGATGATATTGGCGGGCGTTTGCGGGTTAATACGCCCCTCATTGACGAATTCTTCCACAATTTTGACGGCGGATTCAGCCGTCTCCGCATCCGAGATGGTGCCGGTGATGGCTATATTGTCATTGACCATTTCCACCCCGATTTTTTCATATGGAAAAAAGTTTTTCAGGGCTTTGCGGATTTCCGGCAGGTCGAAGGTGACCGCTACGGTGATGTCTTTCAGCAGCTCGCCATTGAAATCAAACGCCCGCAGCGATGTTTTGCCGATCGCTTTGCCGATAACGGAAATACGGTTTTTATCGTGTACGTACACATCGGCAATGTTAGGATCGGCAATGACGACTTCTTCCGCTTCCTTAGAGAGTGAGATAAGCTGGGAGCGGCTCACAGGCACCTGCATTTCTTCGGCGAATGCCGCCAGAGGCATGAAATATGCTATTAACATACATATGCAGAGGAAGAAGGGTAAGGCGCGTTGCTTCATTGCCGGATCACCCCTACCGATTCCTTATTCACACCGCGAATCACTGTCACTGTGCTGCTGGGGCCTGTGCTTTCCGTTTCAAAAGAAAGATCAGTGACGACATCATCTCCTGTATTGGCATATAAATCATTGTAATGTGCTTCCGGCCGCAGCAATGTCAAATCATTGAGTGCGGTAGGGCGCACCAGATCCATCGTGTTCGAGTCTTTAATCGAGCGCAGTGCCAGCGATAATTCACCGACTTTATCTGCCAATCTCAGTTGCTGCGCCTGGAAGCGAGATACTTCCAACGTGACGCTACCCGGCACATCAATCGCATCTTCTGACGATACGGATGTGCGTTGATCAACAGCAATGACACGTGCGTTCGGGATGAGTATCTCCGCCACTTTTTCTTTGATATCGCGTGCGTCTTCATCATCGTCCGGTGCTTCGACAACGACAGGGTCGTGAATCAGCAACACATCTACCCGATCGCCCGGAAAGACAAATCCGGCAACAGCAGAGAGGGTGCCAACGGAAATGGTGATGGCGCGCATGCCTTCACTGAGCGTCGATGCCAGAAAATTCGGATCATCCGGATTGGACAGTTTGGGTCCAATGATTGGCTCGCCCCCCATAAAGGTGGCGCGGGTGATAAAGCCAACAATGTCCTGTGCTGTTTCGCCTTCGGCCTGCACAAAGCTTTCTAACAGCAGATTGCTCGGCCATGGTTGGATATCGAGATGTTCCCGTGCCAACACGGTGCCAACCGGAATATCATCACGCGCCACCCAAATATCGGTTTTGGGTATTTTTTCCATGACGACTTCCGGCTTGACGATCACCTCTTTCTCCGGCTGCGCCGATTCAAGAAACTGGAGGATCAGGACGAAGGTAATCAGCCCCAGGGCAAGCGCTAGAATAAGAGAACCAATAAGCTTCATGACCGCAATATATACCCCAGAATTAGCGTTTCCGCCACAATATACTGTAAATCAATGTGTTGTGCCTCGCAACGCATAACCGCTGTGACAGGCCATTACATGATGTAACAAACAGCAAAATAGTAACCAGATTGTTAAGTAATCCGACGCTCTGCCCGGATGGCCGTAAAAAAGGCAGGAAAAGCTCTATAAAAATCATTGTCATTCGGGATTGTTGATTCTATGCCACAGCCAGTAGGTTTATTCAGGGAGATGGCATGGAACGGATTCTGATTCTCGATTTCGGCTCGCAGGTAACGCAGTTGATTGCCCGTCGCGTGCGTGAAGCAGGCGTCTATGCTGAGATTCGTCCCTATTCCATTTCAGATGAGGACATAAAAGCCTATCAGCCTGCCGGTATTATTCTATCGGGGGGGCCGGCATCGGTGACAACGGACGCCTCGCCGACACTGGATTCCTTGGCTGTGTTCGAGCTTGGTGTGCCGGTGCTTGGCATCTGTTATGGAATGCAGCTCATGTGTCAGATGCTGGGCGGTGAAGTGGCATCTTCTGACCACCGGGAGTTTGGCCGTGCATTTGTGCGTGTTGATGTATCCAGCCCCCTTTTTGAAGGGGCATGGAAGCAAGGTGCCGTTGAGCAGGTGTGGATGAGCCATGGTGATAGTGTGACCCGGCTGCCGGACGGGTTCCATGTGATGGCCAGTACGGAATCGGCTCCTTACGCCGCGATTGCCGACGATGCGCGACGTTTTTATGGACTGCAGTTTCACCCTGAGGTGGTGCATACGCCGCATGGTGGTCAATTATTGGCAAATTTTGTCCATCATGTCTGTGGCTGCGGCAATGAGTGGACCATGGCCGCTTTTCTGGAGCAGGCCGTTGATGAGATTCGTGAAAAAGTAGGGTCAGGAAAGGTGATTTGTGCCGTCAGCGGCGGTGTTGATTCTTCCGTGGTCGCGGCGCTGATTCACCGGGCGATTGGTGATCAACTCACCTGTATTTTCGTCGATACCGGGATGTTGCGTCTCAATGAGGTGCAGCAGGTGCTCACCATGTTTCGTGAGCAGTTTCATATTCCGGTCAATCATGTCGATGCCAGTGATTATTTCTTCGGGCGTCTGGCAGGTGTGACTGATCCGGAGCAGAAGCGTAAGCTGATCGGTAACGGGTTTATTGAGATTTTCGAGAGAGAGGCAGCATCATTAGATGATGCGCAATTTCTGGCACAGGGAACGCTTTACCCTGATGTCATCGAATCAGTGTCGTTTCATGGTGGGCCCAGTCAGACGATTAAGTCGCATCATAATGTCGGCGGGCTGCCTGAGCGGATGAATCTGGCGCTGGTCGAACCCGTGCGTGAATTGTTCAAGGATGAGGTGCGGCGGCTGGGGCGTGAGCTGGGGATGAGCCCGGAGATGGTGCAGCGCCATCCTTTTCCCGGGCCCGGGCTGGCCATCCGCATTCCTGGCGAAGTGACGCCGGAGAAGGTCGCTATTTTGCAAAAGGCGGATAGTATTTTTATCGAAGAGATACGGAATAGCGGATTATATGATGCCATATGGCAGGCATTTGCTGTATTGCTGCCGGTCCAGACAGTGGGGGTGATGGGCGATGCGCGTACCTATGAACAGGTATGTGGACTCAGGGCCGTGACCTCAACCGACGGCATGACGGCCGATTATTATCCGTTTGATCATCGGTTTCTGGGGCGAGTTGCCAATCGCATCATCAATGAAGTGCGCGGGATTAACCGTGTGGTCTATGATGTAACCAGCAAACCGCCAGGCACCATTGAGTGGGAATAGCGATCGGTACTGGTATCCTTTGCTGGCTGTGCTATGACACATCCGTTGTACGGGAATAAGCGAGCATTGATATGTCTGAATTATTGCGCGAAATTGATGAAGAATTGCGGTATGAACGGCTCCAGGAGCAATGGAAACGGCATCGCACATCGATCCTGACTATATTGGGGCTGATTATTCTGGCGGTGGCTGCTAGCAGTGCCTGGACCAATTGGAAGCAGCAGCAGGCTGAGCAGGCGACGGAAGCCTATCTCGCCTGGCATGATATTGCCGAGCAGGAGGAGAAACGGCAGCAGCTGGAGGAATGGACGGCACATGCGCCGGATGGATTGGCTGCCATTGCACAGCTTCGTTATGCGGCGTGGCTCACGGATAGTGACAAACCGCAGATGGCCCTCAATGCATATCAGCATGTCATGTCCAATGAAGCGGCGCTTGAAGAATTGGCCGCACTCGGTGCCGGTTATCTGAGCTTGCAACAGGATGGTGTGCTCACAGAAGGCGCTACGCCCCGCGTGTTTGGTTCGCCATTCATGGAAATGCAAGCCATGGCCTTATGGCAGTCCGGCAAAGAAGAAGAGGCAACAGCGTTACTCGATAAGCTCGCCGATGATGTAACAGCACCGCCAACCCTGCGTGAGCGTGCACAGCAGCTCCGGCTGGCGATCGCGCCGAAGCGCGTTGCCGACACTGCGCCGGATCAGCATGATGCTGAGGGTGGCGACGAGGTTGCGCCATGATGCGTGCGGCAATGCGATCCATTATCATGGGTGGGTTGTTGTTGGTCATGCCCGGCTGTGGTGTCGGTAGTTGGTTCGGAGGGGATGATGATGGTGCCCGTTTGCCCGGCAGTCGTATTGCCGTCTTAAGCGATAGTAATGATGTGCGGCCCGACCCAGCCTTAGCAGAAACGACCGTGACATTGCCAAAACGTATGGAGCTCGTGCGCTGGACGCAAATGGGGGGATTGGCGTCGCATGATCCCGGAAATATTGCCGGTATCTCTCTTGAGCGGGAGCCGAATCGCGTGGCATCTGACGAGATCGGTGAAGGTGAGTCGTGGGAGATGAGCCTGGTGCCGCAACCGGTGGTGGCGGCGGGGATGATTTTTGCTGTGGATGCGTTGGGCACGGTCTCGGCCCATGCGTTGGATGATCCGGATGATGTGGCCTGGCGCGTTGCCACTCAGGAAGAGGAGACCCCCTTGCCGGGTGGCGGGCTGGCCTATGGCCGGGGGATGTTGGTGGTGACGAATGGCAGCAGCCGTATTGTGGCGATTAATGTACAAAAAGGTGAGGTGTTCTGGGAGCGCAGGATGCAGTTTCCCATCCGATCCGCACCAACCTTGTCGAATGATCAGGTCTATGTGACGACTGTCGATAATCAACTGATCAGTCTTGGCCTTGCCGATGGCCGTATTTTATGGAAGCATCAGGGGCTGAGAGAGACAACCGGGGTGCTGGCCAGTGCGTCTGTCGCCGTCGACGGCCCTGCCGTGGTGGTGCCGTATTCATCTGGTGAGCTTTACGGCCTCAGGGCCGATACCGGCAGGGAAATCTGGCGTGCCCAGATGATGCCCAAGCGTCGGACTTCCGGTATTTCGCGGCTAGTTGATATTGTCTCACTTCCGATTTTGACCGGTACTCGCGTCTATGCTGCGACGCGTGGCGGCATGGTGTTGGCGTTGGATCGTAATAGTGGCATTCGTGTGTGGGAGCGAGAATTATCCGGTGTGCAAGGCATGTGGTCCGCGGCGACCCATCTGTTTATCATCACGTCGGATGGCTTGCTGGTTTGTCTGGAAGCATCCAGCGGGCGTGTGCGCTGGGTACAGCCTGTTGATCCCGAGGCTGATGAGGATGATAGAGGCTATTGGAATGGCCCGGTGGTGATGAACAGTCTGCTGATGGTGCTCAGCGATGATGGCCGCTTGATGGTCTATGATCCGCAGGATGGCGCCTTGCTGTATCGTTATGATGTCCCCTCCGGGGTGCGCCATAGCCCGGTTGTGCTACCTGATCGCCTGCTGCTGGTGTCGCGCGATGCGACGCTCCATGTGCTGCGCTAGTATGTAGTGTGCCAATGCCCGGAACTGTCGCCATTGTTGGTCGGCCTAATGTCGGCAAATCCACCTTGTTCAATCGGCTGAGCGGCAAGCGCCATGCTATTGTTGACGATCAGCCGGGCGTGACGCGCGACTGGCGCGAGGCAGAGGGGCGCATTGCCGACTTGTCTTTCCGGGTGCTTGATACCGCAGGGCTGGAAGAGGCCGCCGATGATGCGCTGGAGACGCGTATGTTGCGGCAGACCATGCAGGCGGTGGAGCGCGCCGATGTGGTGATGCTGGTAGTTGATGGGCTGTCAGGCCTCACTCCTGCGGACCGGCAATTTGCCGATTTGTTGCGGCGGGCAGACAAACCATTGATTGTTGCTGTGAATAAATGTGAACAAGGAAAAACGCGCGATGCCGCCGCGGAAGTGTGGGAATTGGGGCTAGGGGAGCCGGTGCCGATTTCTGCCGAACATGGGCAGGGCATGAGTGACCTGTATGACATCTTGCAGCCCTTGCTGGAATCTCCAAATGTCATATCAGATCCTGAGACGGCCAGCACGGCCAAGCAACTGCAATTAGCGATTGTCGGTCGGCCCAATGTCGGCAAATCCACGCTGATGAATACGCTGCTTGGTGAGGAGCGCGTGCTTACCGGCCCGGAGGCCGGGATTACCCGTGATGCCATCGCGACGCCCTGGCAATGGGATGATCAGGAACTGGTGTTAATCGACACGGCGGGAATGCGTCGTAAGGCTAATATTGACGAGGCGTTGGAGCGTAAATCAGTGCGCGATAGTTTGCGCTCAGTACAATATGCGCAAGTCTGCGTGTTGATGTTGGACGCGACCATGCCTTTTGAGAAGCAGGATTTGACCATTGCCCGGCATTTGGTGGAAGAGGGCCGGGCAGTGGTGGTGGCGCTTAATAAGTGGGATAAGGTCAGCCGCAAGAAACACTGGCTCGATGAGTTGGATCAGCGATTGGATGAACAACTGCCGCAAATTCGCGGGGTGCCGATGATTCCCATCTCGGCGATGAAAGGCCAGGGTTTGAAAGAACTGATGCAGGCGGTGTTTGAAGTGTATGAGGCGTGGAATCAGCGCATCACCACCGCCAAGCTCAACAAATTTCTTGAAGCCGCCGTGGCGTATCATCCGCCGCCATTGGTGCAGGGGCGCCGCTTGAAAATTCGTTATATGACGCAGGTGAAAAGCCGTCCGCCGCGTTTTGTGCTGTTTGTCAGTAAGCCGGATGCATTCCCTGAGCATTATTTGCGTTACTTAACAGCGCGATTGCGCGAGGAGTTTCAACTATGGGGCATTCCCTTGCGGTTGATGTTGAGGGGCGGTAAAAACCCCTACACCAAGAAAGAGGGGAAAAAGTGAACGACATTGCCGTCGATATTCAGGGGCTGACCAAACAATACCCGGCTACCAAGCGCAGCCCGGCCAAACAAGCGCTAAAAGGGGTGAGTTTCCAGGTGCCGCGAGGCTCGTTTTTTGGGTTGCTGGGGCCGAATGGGGCTGGCAAGTCGACGCTGATTAACATCATGTCCGGCCTGGTTACCAAGTCCGGCGGGCGCATGGCGATTTGTGGTTATGATATTGATACCCATCCCCGTCAGGCCAAGCTGTCAATTGGCGTGGTGCCGCAGGAATTGATTGTCGACACATTCTTCACGGTACGGCAGGCGCTTGATATTCATGCCGGTTATTATGCTGTGCCTGCTGAGCAGCGACGGACGCAGGAAATTATCGATGCGCTGGGCTTGAGCGAGCAGGCAGACATTAATTCGCGCCGTCTGTCGGGGGGCATGCGCCGCCGGTTACTGATCGGCAAGGCGCTGGTGCATAACCCGGATGTGCTGGTGCTGGATGAGCCGACCGCCGGGGTGGATGTGGAATTGCGCGAGCAGCTTTGGGCCTATGTGCGTGAGCTGAATGAGCGCGGCACGACGGTGCTGCTGACCACGCATTATCTGGAAGAAGCGCAGGAATTATGTGACCAGATCGCCATTATCAACCATGGCTCGCTGGTGGCGCTGGACAGCAAAGTGGCGCTGATGCGCCAGATGGATAGTAAGGAGGTGGTATTCACCCTCGGTGATGCCATTGATGCAGCGCCGCCGGGTTTGGCGGAGTTTCAGACCGAGCTAGGTGAGGATAACCGGCTCTGCGTGCGCTACCAGCCGACGGAGACCCAGATGGGCGCCCTCATCGCCGCTGTGCAGGAGGCCGGGCATAGTATCACCGATATCTCCACCCGCGAGCCGGAACTGGAAGATGTGTTTCGCAGTTTGACCAAAGCGAATGCGGATGAAGTTTGGCGGGCATGACATGGATATGGGAGGGTTTGCTTAATCCCTCTCGAAAAGCATTTTGCAATATGTCGCCAGTTCTTTATAACGTGCGTTATACGGTCCCGTAGCTCAGCTGGATAGAGTGTCGCCCTCCGAAGGCGAAGGTCAGGCGTTCGAATCGCCTCGGGACCGCCACTACCTATCGGGCTTTCAGCTCGATAGGTAGTGGCAATGCCGGGATGTAGAAAAGAGAATGCTTCGCGTTCGACCAAAAGCTTGATGAGCGCGAGCTTTCGCGATGCGCGAATTTAGCGTTGGCTACGCAGCAAGCCGTGCCAAAGCGCAGCGAAGGCAGGGCGCAGCGAGTCCATCGCCTCGGGACCGCTATTTTTTCGGTGGTATATACTTGCTATGCATCTTCAGTTTCTTTTTCGCGTTCGCGTTTTTGCACCAGCGCGTTAACCCAGCCTTCGCAACAGATAATTGCCAACTTTTTCTGACTAAGTGGCTTCAGTTGTTCAATGTCCGGGCGGTCTTTCATGAACTCCAACAGTCTTTCCTTTGGTGTGTTAATATAGTTGCTTAACATCCACTCAAAAAGTTCAAAGGGGTCTTCGGTATTACGTCCCTGTCTATGGACTATACCAAAATAGGTATCGGGGTGTTTTTCGTAGTCTTGGAGTTCTTCGTCAGAAATGGGGCATGTTAAAATGTGACCGTTATCTGTCCCCACATATATGACTTTTTCGTGCTTACTGACCGTTGCAGAGGTAACGGTGGCTTCCATGCCTTCTTCTCCAACATCCTCGAAGAAATATCTTTCTCCAATGACGATGCGGTGGGATTTGCCGTGAAATGCTTCGGAAGGAAGACTGCCATCGAAAGTAGAAGGTATATCGTAATGGGTCTTAATCGAATCAATGATGCTATGAATATCGAGATATTTTTGTTTTGCGTAATACATATCTCTTAACTGCCTAAACTTTTTGTCGTGACCGAAATCCAGTATTTTATATGAACCTATCCCTGAATTAAGTTATGTGCTATGGTTTGTATTGCGCGATTGG
>CAYSXY010000015.1:0-39763 GCA_964435165.1 uncultured Rickettsiales bacterium | reverse complement strand
CCAATCGCGCAATACAAACCATAGCACATAACTTAATTCAGGGATAGGTTCATATCATCCAGCAAATCAACCAACCAAAAGATGGCGTATACAACCGTAACCACCATCCCCAGAAACAGGCTGGCGATGCCGAGTCCGGGCACACCGACGACATCGGGTGCCAGCAACACACCCAAGAGTGCTGCGATGACGCTGACCATCACAATGGAGACGCGGCTCCACAGCGGCATGGTACGAAGCTGACGAACGTCGGACAGGATGCTGTGCAGCAGCACGAGCATTACGGAACGAATCCAGTTAATCAAAGAGCGCATAGGGTTTTTACCTTTCCCTACTATCCCGTACACAGTGTTATCGGTACGGTATTTTACCCCTTCATTTTACTGCAAAAGAATTAAGGTTTTAATACAAGGTGCTTTTTATTAAAATTAGCAAAGTAATTAGGCTTACTGATGTCACGCAGCCACATCCATCGGCTCCAGCCCAAGCTTGCTGAACAGTTTTTTATCTTCAACTGCTTCGGGATTGGCGGTGGTGAGCAGTTTATCGCCATAGAAAATGGAATTGGCTCCGGCAAAAAAGCACAGCGCCTGCGTTTGCTCATTCATCTCTTCACGCCCGGCAGACAGCCGCACCACGCTGGCAGGCATCATGATGCGCGCCACCGCAATGGTGCGCACAAAATCGAAGGGATCAAGTTCATCATTACCATACATCGGGGTGCCTTCCACCCGCACCAGCAGGTTAATCGGCACCGATTGCGGATGTGTCGGCAGCGTCGCTAGCGTGACGAGCATGCCAGCACGATCATCCAAGGACTCGCCCATGCCAACAATGCCACCGGAGCATACGCTCATGCCAGATTCACGCACATTCTCCAGCGTATTCAACCGTTCTTGATAGGTCCGCGTGGTGATGATCTCTTTGTAATATTCTTCCGAGCTATCGACATTATGGTTGTAAAAATCCAGCCCGGCCTCTTTCAGCGCATCAGCCTGCTCACGGGTGAGCATGCCAAGCGTCATGCAGGTCTCAAGGCCGAGGCCCTTCACACCCTGTATGATCTCTGCCAGTTTCACCACATCGCGATCTTTCAGATCACGCCAGGCCGCCCCCATGCAAAAGCGGCTGGCCCCGGCATCCTTCGCTTGCTGTGCTTTAGCAAGCACAGCACTAGTTGCCATCAACTTTTCTGCCTGAACCCCGGTGTTATAGCGCGCACTTTGCGGACAATAGCTGCAATCCTCCGGGCAGCCGCCGGTTTTGATGCTCAGCAAAGTGCTGATCTGCACTTCATTCGGCTTAAAATACTGTCGATGCAGGCTATGCGCGCGAAAGAGCAAATCATTAAACGGCAGGGCAAACAGTGCTAATGCCTCGTCGCGCGTCCAATCATGCCGAATATTCGGATCTGTTTTTACGAAAGCCTTTGTTACCGCCGCTTGCGGCTCAGGGGCAGATTCGGTATGGGTAGCGTGTTGCAGCATTCTAATTGTCCTATGTTATCTGTGCTTTGCTCTATATCAAACATAGAGTAGAGACTCAATTAGCGAATGCTACACAGAGACGAGCGTAGCGGGGACTGGCAACCAAGGGGGAGCGCAGCCTGCGTGGCGCGTGAACGCAAATAATGTTTCAATGCAATGAAACATGGAAAAATCAATGTCAAACGCCAGTCAAACAACCGCATACCCTTCATCGCCTGCAATAACGTTAGACGATGACATGCGAGCACGCAGCCAGCGCTTGAAAGACACAAACCGCTGGCGTTACCTGGTAGAGACCATCCCGCAAGAACCGGCGATTGTGGAGCGTGATGGCCGTAGGCTCATCAATTTCAGCAGCAATGACTATTTAGGGCTGGGCCGCCACCCGGAGGTGATTGCCGCCGCCAAAGAGGCACTGGAGCGCTATGGAGCCGGGGGAGGGGCATCGCGCCTCATTTCCGGTAATCATCCGCTCTATCCTGAGTTGGAATCCTTGCTGGCGGAGTATAAAGGCACCGACGCAGCACTGGTCTTCAGCAGTGGATATGCCGCCAATTTAAGCGTCATCGAACGGCTGATGGGTAAGGACGATATCATCATCGCTGACAAGCTGGCCCATGCCTGCATTCTGGATGGCTCGCGTATCTCCGGCGCAGCGGTCAAACGCTTCGCTCATAATGATATAGCGCATCTGGACTCATTGCTTGAGCAACATCGGCATGATTATCATCGCTGCCTAATTATCACCGAAACTGTGTTCAGCATGGATGGTGACATTGCACCGCTTAGCGAATTGCGCCAACTGGCCGACACGCATGGGTGCTGGTTAATGACCGACGATGCGCATGGGCTGGGGCTGCTCTATGAAGAAGAATCTCCTCCTCCCGCCAGCGGGGGGAGGTCGGGAGGGGGGAAGAAGGCCTATAAAGCTGATCTCCAGACCGGCACCCTTTCCAAAGCTGCAGGCAGCTATGGTGGCTATCTCTGCGCTTCACAGCCGGTGATTGAGTTTTTGGCGGCAACGGCGCGGCCCTTTGTCTTCAGCACCGCGCTGCCACCTGCCACCATTGCCGCCAGCATTGCCGCCATTCGCATCATGCAGCAGGACAAGACGCGCTGCGCCGCACCGCTAAAATATGCACAACGTTTTTGCAATGCGCTTGGCCTGCCAGTACCGCACAGCCCTATTGTACCGGTGGTGATCGGTGACGAAGCCAAAGCGCTCAGCTATTCACAGCAATTAGCCGAGCAAGGATTGTTGGTGATGGCCATACGCCCCCCGACCGTGCCGGAGGGCACCTCACGCCTGCGCATTACCTTCAGCGCAGCACATAACGAGGAACAGGTGAGGCAATTGATATCCGCTTTAAAAACATTGATATGACTACGTCATTCCCGCGAAGGCGGGAATCCATTAATCAATAGCGCTATAATATTGATTCGGCTTAGGATATTTCGGGAATAGCATTGAGGAAAATTAACTATGACGAATACGTATGAGTTATTAAAGTTTAGAAGTTTTAGTGGTGATCCAGACGATCCAGAGTCAAATTTCTCTCGCACTCTGGATATCATCGAAAATAAAAGAGTTTGGTTCGGAGCGCCACACACATTTAATGATCCATTTGATATGCAAATAGTACCAAGAATAAATTTTAGCAAGGACGAGCTAAAAGTAGAATTAAGCAAATACCTCAAAGATGAAAACAGCATAAACACACAGGTATCTAAGTGGTTTGATTCCAAAAGCAGAGATGGATTCAAGTGTTTCCTGTCAAAGTTGTCTAAAAAAATTTATGTGTATTGTGCGGCTAAAGGTGTTGCATCAGAGCCCAGCAGAGTGCTGATGTGGGGACATTATGGTGATAATCACAAAGGGGTAATGCTTAAGTTTTTGATAAATCAAAAATGTGAACTTCATGATGAAAAAAGCATTATATACCCTGTTCATTATCTGGAATCAGAAAATTTACCAGAGTTGGGAAGTGCAAATGATGTGGCCAAATTCATTAATAATGATTCGCTACCGCTTTTAGACAGCTTTATGGTGGCTATGACGACAAAATACTCAGATTGGAGATACGAACACGAATACAGAATCATGCACAATGTTGAAAATAAGAATGAGTTTGGCTTATCTGGTATCCTTATCAATTTAAGTGAGATTAATATGATAATAGATGCGATTTATTTTGGCTTTAAGAGTAAGAAAGAGCGGAACACATCTTTACTGATTGACGCTGTAAAAAACATCTGCCAAAAAACAAAGATTTTTCAAGGCAAGCGCAGCGAGACAGAATATAAAATTGAATTTGAACAAATTCACTGATTGATGAAAGCTCCCTCCTTCCTTTCAGACTGGCACACACAGCCTTGGCGGGTGCTGGAATTCACACTGCTTTGCGTGGTGCTACCCACCATCGTCATTATGTATCGCCTTGCCGATATGATGTTTTTCTTCCTCTGGTCGGCCTTGGCCATTACCCTTATTCTCTATCGACGCGAACCGGAGGCCCATAGCGAAGATATCTGGAAATTCAGCGCTTTGAAGGATCGCAGCGCCATGCTGCCCATGCTGCAGCGCTTTGTTATTTCGGCGATCTTACTAGTGCCGTTTTTATATCTGTATGATCCATCACGGCTGTTTTTTCTGCCCCGCGAACACCCTGATCTATGGGCGTTGATTATGACGGCCTATCCGTTGCTTTCCGCTACTCCGCAGGAATTTATCTTCTGTACTTATTTCTTCGCGCGCTTTCGTTCGTTGTTCAAAACAGAGAAAGCATTGATCATCGCCAGCGCCATTGTCTTTGCCTACGCCCATATTCTCTACATTAACCCGGTTGCACCGGTGCTTGGCCTGTTGGCGGGCTATTTTTTCGCCAGCACCTATGCCAGTACGCGCTCACTCGCCCTGGTGTCTGTAGAACATGCGCTCTATGGCAATTGGATTTTCACCATGGGCATCGGTTGGTATTTCTGGCATGGATCGATCACCCCATAAGGCAGTCTGAACGATGAAACTGATCTCCTTGAGCGGCTGGTCACGCCCAGCCGATGAACTTTTTTCACTGACGGACGATACACCCGGTGTGGTACATCAACCGCTGGATTATCAATCATTTCCCACATTGGACGCAACCTTTCGCGCGTTGGAGAAAAAACAACCGGATATCATTTTCGGATGGTCTTTGGGCGGACAAGTGGCCATGGCTGCCTGCGGGCGTGGTGTCATTCAGCCAAAAGCACTGATTCTGCTCAGCAGCGCCTGGCAATTTGTCGCGGATAATCGCATGCCCTCCGGCATGGAAGAAAGAGCATTTGATGCGTTTTGCCATAATTATGAGTTGGATTCCCATCGTCAACTCAAGCGCTTTGCCGGGCTTATCGCCCATGGTGATAGCTATGAGGCGGAAGTACGCGAGCAATGCCGCCTGCATGTGCATCACTCAGCTTATTTGCGCTACTGGCTGGCCGTACTTGGTGCATTATCCGGCGCTAAAGAACGGTGGCAGTTGCCGCCCGTTTGCGTGATTCATGGTGAACAGGACGCCATTGTGGCCTATGCACAGGCATCGCACATTACCGCTGCCGCATCTGATTGCGAGGTGCATTTATGGCCGCGCTGCGCCCATGCACCACATCTTCATAACGAAAAAGCCGTGCAAACTATTATTCGTGAATATATACAGCAGCTAATCTAGCATTGTAATAATAGTAGATTAGCTATGAATAGCGCCGCTTTGATGAGAGATACACACCGCGTGCGTGCCGCATTTAGCCGTGCAGCGCCTGCCTATGATAATCACGCGTCTGTGCAGCGCCTTGCTGCAAAGCAGGCGGCAACATTATTACAGCATGCCGTGCCAACGCCGAGTGGCATAATCATGGATGCTGGAGCAGGCACTGGCTTTATTCGTGAGGCATTGCCTGCATCTTATCATCAGCATCTGCTGGAATGTGATATTGCCATGCCCATGTGTCGTCAATTAGCGACCAAACATACGAATGCGATGCCGGTGGCGGCGAATATGTGCGCATTGCCGGTGGCAGACCGTCAATGCCAGGCAGTGGTCTCGTCGCTTGCAGTTCAATGGCTTATCCGTCCGCAAGCTTTTTTCAAGGAAGCTCGTCGCCTGCTGGCTCCGGAAGGTATACTGGTTATCGCCACACTCGGCCCAAACACATTAATGGAATTGCGCGACAGTTTTCGCCGGGCTGGCTCTTCAGGCACCCATACGCTGCCACTGCCAAAGATCAATGAATTGTCCCAGGCATTGGAGCAGGCAGGGTTTGCTGTACAACAGCAATCCATTGATCGTCATATTGCTTATCACCACACGGTAGGTGATGTGCTGAATTCGGTCCGTCGTATTGGAGCAGGCAATAAATCACCGGGAAGGGGAATGGCGAGTCGACAGTTGTTTCAGGAAATGGAAAACCACTATGTGCAGCGTTATGCATCTGAGCAAGGCCTACCGGCGAGTTGGGAACTCTATTATCTGGTAGCACAAAAAACGCAAACCATATAATATACCATTTTAGTACCATATTAATGACGTATGAAAGGCAGCGCCATGTTCATCCAAACGCAGCCCACTCCCAACCCGGAGACATTGAAATTCTTACCCGGACAAACAGTGATGGAAAAAGGCACGGCCAGCTTTGTTGAACTGGAAGAGGCACGCAGTCAATCGCCGCTTGCTACGATTTTGTTAGAGCTGGATGAAGTGAAGGGCGTATTTTTGGGGCATGATTTTATCTCCATCACCAAACAGCCGAAAGCAGATTGGGACGTTGTCAAACCGCTGGTACTGACGACGATTATGGAGCATTTTATGGCCGGATTACCGGTAATGATACCATCACAGGCTGCCAATCAGTCTGCCGATGAAAATGATGACCCGCTGGTGGTCCAAATCAAGGAATTAATCGAAACAAGGGTACGTCCCGCGGTGGCGCAGGATGGCGGAGACATCATTTTTCATGGATTTGAAGATGGCATCGTCAAGCTGGAAATGCATGGCGCATGCTCAGGATGCCCAAGCTCAACCATAACGCTCAAAAATGGCATTGAAAATATGCTGAAACATTATGTGCCGGAGGTTATGGGCGTCGAGGCCGTGCAATAAAGATGCTTTTTAGTTAAACACGTCTAATAAAGCGTCCTGTGTTTCCTGCTCGGTTTGGATGACTTCCAGACTGGACTCATACGCAGTCTGAGCCACAATACGTGTTATCGCCTCCTCATCCTCACTGACATTAGGATAGCGCACGATACCATTTTCATCGGCGATGTTACTCGCCGGGTCATAGCGTTCAATCGCTGGCGGATCGACCGGCAATACCACGCTTTGCACACCACCATCGGCTAGTGACTTTTGCTCCACTCGCACTGGTTCATATGGCTTGTTTACCGGGTTGCCATTCGCTTCCGCAAACGTGCTGCGACTATTGACGGTATTGGCGGCGCTGCCATTGATTTTGGTTTGCGCGGCCACCAGCCCCGTCAGGGCTGCATTGATGCCTGCCATCCATTTCCCCCATCTATGATTACATAGATTTAAATAGTCGATTTATCTTTTTCATATGATCAAATCGACTAACAAGCGCGACTGCGTGCCGCGCCTTATGGCGCGTAAGGCTTAGCGCCGTCTGAGCGATAGTGCATTTACAAAATGCACGAAACAAACTTAGACTTTTTTAATTTTGGGCAATAAAGATAAATAATTGGTAAGGATTGGATGGCATTTTATCTATACATTCTGCAGAACTAAGCACCGCGCCATTAGGCGTGGGTGAATGAGTATCCAGACTGCGTAGGCAGGACGGCGAACGCATAGCCTTCGTAGCCCCGCAGGGAAAACGACCCCGGGTTTACCCGGGGTATGTATTCAGCTTTTTACATCATGCCTAAACCCGTCTCAGCATCGCTCCACAGCGGAAATTCCCGACTGTTGAACAGTTGATAATGCCACCATTCATTACGGTAAAAATCCCACCCGGCAGTGGTCATAATTCCCATCAACAAAAGCCGATGCCGGGTCGCTTCTGGCGATATATCCGGATTGCCGTGATGTGATTTCACATCAAATTCATCAAAGTCTGTACCCATATCAAGTGCTTTGCCCTGACGATCCAGCAATGTCAGATCAACGGCGACACCACGTGAATGAGGTGAACCACGCTCCGGCGGCGCCAGAAAGTGAGGATCAGGCGTATGATCCCACAATTTCTGCTGCGCCTCCGTTGGGCGGTATGCATCAAAAATACGAATCTGAAAGCCAAGCTCGGAGGCGAGTCGAATGGCTTCTTTCAGCTTCTCCGCCGCCAATTCATGCAAAAAACATTTGGCAGCAGCATAAACCGGCGCACCGGTAAAATTATTCTCCGTTGCATAGGCAATCTGAATATCTACATCATACTCTGCCTCGGTAATCGGCACTAATGGGCAGCGACTCATGGATAGACCTCAATATCATTGCGTGACAGTTCCTGGCCGCTACCATCGATCACACGCACCGTCAATGTTCCCTGCACCTGCTCATTTAACTGCACCTGACTCCAAATGCGCCACATATCACCGCCAATGGTGAAAGGCACATCGAACAGCTTCACACCATTCATTTCCCAGCGATGGACGACATCCTCACCTTTTTTATTGACGATGGCGGAGAAGAAATTGAGCTTACCGAGGGACGTTGATGCCCGGTCCAACTGATCTGCCGGGGTGCGATTGATCACCGCGCTGGTAAAGCGCGCGTCAGAAACAAAAGGCGACGTTCGGCGAGACGGCGCCTGCGCCGGTTCACCCCCCGTCACAAAATCCGACGCACTGGCAATGAGGCGCTCCACGCGAGTGGGCGCCGATGGCGTCTCAGCCCGGGTAATAATCACGGCATTGGGGTCTGGCCCGTCTTCAGGCGACAGCACCACATTTGATCGCGCGCGTTCCATTTTACGCTGTGTGGCAGGACTCGGAGCATCGGCTTCAGCCTGACGGCGTTCGTTTGGGATAGTAATACGCTTCCCTTCCTGCACATTGCTGCTGCGCGCCACATACCCAAACCCCGTGGTGTTGGAAAGGTTGATCCGTTCGCTTGAAGGCATGCGCGCATCTGCACGCGCGACAGCTTGTTGTGATGGTGGAGCTGTCTTTTCCACCTGCAGCCATGGATGTTGCGCAGGCTTCCATTGCGGCACGGGAAAATCAAGATGATGGATAGAGGTTTGTCGCGCCACGGGCACCAACGGCACCTGCTGTTGTGGCATCGCCTCAAACGGATCGAGCACTTCGTCCGGATGGTAACCGCTATGCGTCGTATGACCTTCAAACGGATCGGCCAGGGGAGTAATCGTTGCAAGTTCCGGCAGTGCCTCTTCCAGATCAGGAGCGTTAGCATCCACATGGCCGATGGGAATCGCTCCGATCATGCGCACAACCACACCATCATCCGTCTGAGTACCAGCCGGGGCAGGGGCCATGCCGTCAGGCAACGGCACGTTATCATACTCTCGTGATGGTGGCGGTGAATGCAGCAACGCGTTGGCCAGTGCCTCAGCCTCAGACACCCTGCCATCATCATCTGCCAGTGCTCGCAAAAATGCATCATTGAATTCGGCCTGTTCGGCATGTGCCATATGGGCAGACATCGCAAGCATTGAAACCGTCAGGAGATAACGCCACTTAGCCATACATCCTATCCTCATTCGGGCGCTGCAACTCAGCCCATACCGGCGCATGGTCAGATGCTTTTTCCCAGCCACGCACGTCAGACGTGATACCACTACTCACCAGTTGATCAGCCGCCTGCGGGCTGAGCAACAGATGGTCAATACGCATGCCTTTATTTTGCGGCCAGCTACCGCCGCGATAGTCCCACCAGCTAAAATGTTGATCAGCCGGATGCATAGCACGCCAGGCATCAATCAGCCCGTCATGAAGCATACTTCGTAGCATACGTCGTTCATCAGCATGGAAACAAACGGTGCCGTCCAACTTATCAGGCGCATAGACATCGTTGGCCGCCGGGGCGACATTATAATCCCCCCCATAGACAATCATTTCTTCGTCACCAAGGCGCATCGCCAGATGTTGATGCAAGCGTTCCAAAAACGCCAGTTTATACGCGAATTTTTCAGAGCCAACCGCTTGGCCGTTTGGTACATAGACCGAGGCGACACGATAGACCTCACCATCCAGTGTCGTCAGCGCTTCGACAAACCGCGCCTGCTCGTCCGAGTCATCACCGGGAAGTTTAGTAAGCGTATCTTCCAAAGGTCCTTTAGAGAGAATCGCCACGCCATTATACGTTTTTTGCCCCTGATGCAGAATATTATAGCCTTTTTCTTCTACCTGCTCATAAGGAAAGGCCTCTGTCATGATCTTTGTTTCCTGAAGCATGACAACATCTGGCTGTGCCTCATCCAGCCAGCGCAGCAGGTGATTGAGCCGGGATCGAATCGAATTAACATTCCAGGTGGCGAAACGTGGCATGGTGCTTTATGTGGTGCAAATGTGATATATCACCACCATATATAGCATATTCCACCGAATTGACCAGCGATTCAGTGAAAAGTTCTTTTAAACAGCAAAAGAACTGCCACAGCCACAATTGGCGGTGGCGTTGGGGTTTTTGATTTCAAAAGCAGCACTGCCGAGCGTTTCAACATAATCGACGATGGAGCCACTCATATACTCTAGCGAAATACTATCCGTTACCACTTCCGCGCCATCCAGTGCAAACACGTGGTCATCATCGCCGAGCGATTCGTCAAAATCCATATCATATTGAAAGCCGGAACAGCCACCGCCATTCACGGTAATACGCAGCCGCGCATCAGGTCGCCCTTCTTTCTCTTTCAGCACATTAATTCTCGCCGCCGCCGAAGGTGACAAACCCAGTGCCTGCACGCCGCTTGACGCAGCTTCTGATTGATGATGATCTTGCATTTCCATAAAGACATTATACCGGAGTTGATGGGTGTTTTTCAAGCCATATCAATAGGGCGGTTAGTTATCCCCATTTTTTGTGGATAAATTGGACTGAATAAGGTCTATATGATTTATAATACAGTATAAAATCAGGGTTGAGTCATGACACAAGACGATCTTTTGGAGCGCAATCACACCGTTGACACAGCATCGATACCAAGCGCACCGACGATTCTGCAGGCGCGAGAAGCGCAACTCGCACCCTATGCAACCCTGGCCTCACAGAGTAGAGGGCGGCTTTATAACGAACCCGCACCGGAAGCACGCAGTCACTTTCAGCGTGATCGTGACCGCATTGTCCATTCCACTGCCTTTCGCCGCCTTGAGTATAAAACTCAGGTTTTTGTTAATCACGAAGGCGATCATTATCGCACACGCCTGACCCATTCCATCGAAGTGGCGCAACTGTCGCGATCCATCGCTCGTGAATTGGCGCTGGATGAAGATTTGGCAGAAGCACAAGCCCTGGCGCATGATCTTGGCCACACCCCATTTGGCCATGCCGGAGAAGATGCCTTGCATGAAGTCATGCAGCCATTCGGCGGGTTTGACCATAATGCTCACACCATTAGGGTGCTGACCCATATCGAAGATCGCTATGCTAGCTTTGTCGGCCTCAACCTGACATGGGAAACACTGGAGGGTCTCGCCAAACATAACGGCCCATTGATGCCGTCAAAAGATGATCGTCGCGGTCTGCCCTGGGCGCTGGATCACTATGATCGACTGCATGAACTGGAATTATGGACCTGGCCAGGACTAGAGGCACAGGTCGCCGCCATTGCTGATGATATTGCCTACAATAACCATGATATTGACGATGGCCTGCGTGCGGGCTTGTTCTCTATGGCGGATGTGCTGGAACTTCCGCTCATTGGCGATACGTTCCGCGAGATCAGAGCGCGCTTTCCCAAAGCCGACGATTATTGCATCGTCCATGAATCAATCCGCCGCATCATCCACGCCATGGTCACCGATGTAGTCGAGGAGTCACGCCGTCGCATTGTTGCATCAGATGTGCAATCTGCGGCAGAAGTGCGCTTACATGATGGCCCCTTGATCGGCTTTTCAACCGAGATGCAGGATTATAACCGTGTGCTGAAAGAGTTCCTCTTCACGCGGATGTACCGCCATTACCGCGTCAACCGAATGACCAGCAAAGCCCGGCGCGTTATCTTCGAACTCTTCACCTTACTGCTCAGCGAGCCGGAATGCCTGCCGCCCAACTGGCGCGTTGGCCAGCCTGAATCCAACGAAGCCGCACGTGCCGTGGCCGATTATATCGCTGGCATGACCGATCGCTTCGCCATGCAGGAATATCATCGTCTGTTTGATTTATCAGCAACGCTGTAATAGATAGTGTCGTCGCATTATCTATTTCACGACGATTCTACCTAAAAGCATCGCGTTATGATTTCATCGAGCATCCTGCAGCATAGGGCAGGCGGACTGAGTTTATGAACATCTTTCACCACTTCCATCAACTCCTTGTCAGTGCGATTGATACATTGGTAGCAGAAGGTGAACTATCTCTACCGGACGGATTGCCGCGGGGCATCACGGTGGAACCGCCGCGCGATAGCTCGCATGGCGACCTATCGACGAATGCCGCCATGGTGCTGGCAAAACCCTGCAAAATGAAGCCGCGCGACATTGCCGATCTGTTACAGGAAAAGATAGAGCAGTGGGAGCATGTGACAGCGGTGGAAGTTGCCGGGCCTGGATTTATCAATCTCCGCCTCTCACCCACTTTTTGGCAACAGCAAATTGCGACGATTCTGCAGGAAGGGGGAAGTTACGGCAACAGCACCATAGGTGAGGGGACGCGCGTCAATGTGGAATATGTCTCCGCCAATCCCACCGGGCCAATGCATATCGGCCATGCTCGCGGCGCAGTGGTGGGCGATGTATTAGCCACCCTGCTCCTCAAAGCGGGATATAACGTCACCAAGGAATATTATATTAATGATGCAGGCTCACAGGTGGAAGTGCTCGCCCGATCCGTCCATTTGCGCTACCGCGAAGCGTTAGGGGAAGACATTGGCGACATGCCTGCTGGCATGTATCCCGGTGATTATCTCGTGCCGGTTGGCGAGGCCCTGGCAGCTCAATATGGTGATAAATATGTTAGATCTGATGAACAGGCATGGCTGTCACTCTTTCAACGCTATACCGTCGATGCCATGATGGTGATGATTCGTGATGATCTGGCTGCTCTCGGCGTGGCGCATGATATCTTCACTTCCGAAGCGGCCATTGTTGAAGCAGGCAAGGTCGAACAGGCGGTCACACAATTAGAAAAAGCCGGGTTGATTTACACCGGTGTGCTGGAGCCGCCAAAAGGTAAACCGCCACCCGATGATTGGGAAGAGCGGCCGCAAACACTCTTCAAATCGGCACAGTTTGGCGATGATGTAGATAGGCCGCTGAAAAAATCTGATGGCAGCTATACCTATTTCACCCCGGACATTGCCTACCATTACGATAAATTCCAGCGCGGCCATGATGTGCTGATCGATATCTGGGGCGTCGATCATGGCGGTTATGTCAAACGCGTGAAGGCAGCCGTTGCCGCCATCACCGATGGCAAGGCCGAATGCCACATGCTGCTCTGCCAACTGGTTAAGCTCATCAAAAACGGTGAGCCGTTCAAAATGTCTAAACGCGCCGGAACATTTGTGACCCTGCGCGATATGCTCGATGAGGTCGGGCGTGATGTGCTGCGCTTCATGATGCTGACACGCAAAAATGATGCACCGCTGGATTTCGACATCGATAAGGCCTTAGAGCAAAGCAAAGATAATCCGGTCTTTTATGTCCATTATGCTCACGCCCGTTGCTGCTCGGTGCTGCGCCATGCAAGCAAAGAGATGGTGGAAGCATACGCGCAGGCACAAACGCCCGATAGCACTCTCCTTAGCAAACTTGAACGGCCGGGTGAACTGGCACTCATACAAAAGATGACACAATGGCCGAGAGTGGTTGAGAGCGCAGCCAGCAGCTTTGAACCGCACCGCATCGCTTTTTATGCGCAGGAGGTTGCCGCTGAATTTCACAGCCTGTGGAATCAGGGTAATGATAATGAAACCTTACGCTTTTTGATTGAGGATAATACGACACTCACGGCAGCGCGCCTTGCACTGGTGATGGCAACAAAACAGCTACTGGCGTCTGCACTCGACGTAATGGGCGTGGAGCCAATGCAGGAGATGCAGTAATCCCGTGCATTTCACCACCACAATTAATTATTTGTTAGTGCTTTCACGCCTTATCTAGCCTAGATAATGTCAGATAAATCTAGTCACATTTCAGCAGTTGAACGAAAGGCATATGGCCGAACCGCCGATCAAACCATCCGCATCGCCGCATGAGCGCTATGAAGCCGGGCAGGACGATGAGCCATTTTATGACCCGCTTGATGCATTATTCGAGGATGATGAAATAAAGCCACGTAACAAACTGCCTTTTATTCTCTCTATTGCCGCGGTCACCGGCTTTGTCTGGCTGGCATGGTATGCCTATAATGCGCAGAACAGCATTAGCGATATATCGCAGGTGCCGTTGATTACAGCCTCCGAAGAGCCATTTCGTGTGAAGCCAGCCGACCCTGGCGGTATGCATATTCCGTACCGCGACAAAACCGTATATGAAACGCTACAGCGCGGTAATAAAAACATTCTGCCCAAAGTCGAGCGTGTCCTGCCGGCTCCCGAATCCCCCACGATCGCCAAACCGACCGAGGACAGCGAAAAACTGGTAGAAACGCGTCTCCAGGCGCTCAACCCACCACAAAAGCAGCCGCAGGTTGAGATGATTATTGGAAACAAAGAGGCAGAAAATGAGGGTTCAGCCTCTAAACCTGCGCCGGTAGAAGCGACCTATGTGACCGATGATTTTGTCGAAACCGCATTGGCTCCTGCTCAACCACGACTGGAGGACGCCGAACAGGCAGAAACACAACAAAACCCAAATCGTTTAACACTCGCCGCCGCCATTCAAGAAGAATCAGGCTTACGGCAACCAGCAGAAGGCACTTCACGCGCAGACGAATCACCATCTGCCGAGCCAGCCCTTTCTGAAAAATCATCGCCGGATGAATCCGCTTCTACTGAACAAGCGGCAGCAGACGGCCTGGAAGTGGCGGAAGCATTCTTTCAACCGCGTAGCCCGGATAATAATGCAGAACTATCGCCATCTGAACGCGATGCCACTTCTGATGTAGCGACCGCTCCAAACCCAAATCCAATTCCAACAGCAAAACCTGATGGACAAGCGACGCCGAAGGCACCAAACGCTCAACCGGCTGCCTCCGGCTATCGCTTGCAATTAGGGGCGTTTCGTTCCGAATCGGAAGCAAAAGAACGCTGGCAGCGCATCTCCTCCCGCTTCTCTTCGCTGCTATCAGATAAAAGAATGGCGGTCGAAAAAGCGGATTTAAATGAAAAAGGCATTTTTTATCGTCTGCATGTGGCGCCTATGGCCGATAAGGCCGAGGCGGACCGGCTATGCAGCGCATTGAGCGAAAAAAAACAGGGGTGTTTCGTTGTCAAACGATGAGTTAAATCAATGCCAGGCCGTCATTTACGGTATTGTCGGCACAACACTATCAAGAGAAGAGAAGGCGCTGTTTCGCGATGTAAATCCCTATGGTTATATTCTGTTTCAGCGGAACTGTGAATCTCCGGAGCAAATCAAAGCACTGATTGACAGCCTTAAAGCGCTTCATTCCCGTCATTTTCTACCGATCCTGATTGATCAGGAAGGTGGGCGAGTAGCCCGACTCACATCACCTCACTGGCGTCAGGCACCTCCCGCCCGGCATTTTCTCAACACACAGCCGGATCGGCAAAAGGCAACGCGCGCTGTCTATCTCAATGCACGCCTCATGGCAGATGACCTGTATCAACTTGGCATCACCGTAGATTGCGCACCATTGCTTGATGTACCGGCAAAAGGATCGCATGAAATTATCGGAGACCGGGCCTTTTCAGACAATCCGGACGATGTCGCAACCCTTGGCAGGGCGATGGCAGAGGGGTTGCTGGATGGTGGCGTGCTACCGGTCATCAAACATTTGCCGGGTCATGGCCGGGCAGGCGTCGATAGCCATGAAGGCTTACCCGAAGTCAATGCGCCACTGGACGAGATGCAGCGCATTGATTTCAGACCATTTCAGGCGCTCCACACAATGCCATATGGCATGACGGCACATATTCTGTATACCGATCTTGATAAACGCCGTATCTCAACATTCTCTCCGCGTGTAATCGGCACCATTCGTGAGGTCATTGGGTTTGATGGCCTGCTCATGTCTGACGATCTGTCGATGAAAGCGTTGAATGGCGATTATGTCCAAAGAACGCGACAAAGCATAGCCGCAGGCTGCGACGTTGTGCTTCACTGCAATGGGAAGATGGAAGAAATGAAAGCCATTGCCTCGGCAGTACAAGCGCTGAGTCAGGAAGCACAGCGCCGGGCATTGCGGGCAGAAGAGCAATGGCATCCTCCACGAAAAATACTCGATAGGGAAAGCACGCAGGAGGAAATGGCACGTTTACTCGACGTCTCATCAATGAAATCATACGCATAAATTCTCCTTGACCTTCTGGTGCAGCCACTAATAATCATTCGCAATTATCCTTTCCCGATATAGTCTGTTGTACAATGCTCAAAAAACTAATTGTTCCGCTTATCCTGATGGCCACCCTGATTGCCATGTGGCTTGTCTTCACGAACTGGATGACGCCACAAACACAGCTTTCGCCACAGTCATATCAGGAATCATCCCGCGTGTATGTCTACAGCTCCCGTAAAGAAGCGCTGATCAAGCCATTATTCGATGCATTCACAGAGCAAACAGGCATCGACGTACGCTACATCACAGACAAAGCGCCCGTCCTCATCGAACGATTAGTACGGGAAGGCAAAGAAAGCCCGGCTGACATGCTGATCACAGTCGATGTCGGCAATCTGGGCAACGCGACAAGTAAAGATTTATTCCAGCCAACGTTGTTAAGAGAAAGTGGCTTAGCGCTGGATCCTCATTACCGCGATGAGCAATGGCACTGGGTGGGGTTGAGCAAACGTATCCGCCCTGTTTTCTATAATAAGGAGCGCGTTAATCCGCAGGAACTGTCAAGCTACGAAGCATTGGCTGATGAGAGATGGAAAGGCAGGCTGCTTGTGCGCTCCTCCAGTAATATTTACAATCAGTCCCTCATTGCATCGATGATTCATGCCAATGGAGAAGAAGCAACGCAACAATGGATTGATGGTCTGGTACGCAATTTTGCCCGCCCACCGCAAGGCGGAGATACGGATCAGCTACGTGCACTCGGAGCAGGAGAGGGCGATATTGCGCTGGCGAACCACTATTATTACGCACGATTACTGGCCAGTGATAATGACGCCGATCAAGCGCTGGCAAAGCGCATTGGCATCTTTTTTCCGAATCAGGAGGGCAGGGGCGCGCATGTCAACTTAAGCGGCGCTGGCATCACCCGCCATGCGCCAAACCGCATGGCGGCAGAGCAATTGCTGGCATTTCTGCTCAGTGATGAGGCGCAGGCTATCTATGCGGAAATAAACCATGAATATCCTGTGATAGCGGATATCTCACTCTCTCCATTGCTGGCATCCTTTGGTTCCTTCAGCGAAGACCTGGCAGCACTCCCCTATCTGGCCTCTCTCAATCGTCAGGCCATGATGATGGCCGACAGCCAGCAATGGCGCTGATCGCTGACCGGTGTCCCACTCATTAAGCGCTAAACCCGTTATCATCCTGTTATCTGCCATCCCCCCATGGCAAAAAAGTGGCCTGTGGTTGATTGCGTTTTTGGTATTCGTGCCACTCGCCACGTTGCTTGTGCAAAGTATTGCGATGCCGTGGGGAGAGACCATGCAACATCTCGCTGCAACGGTATTGCCGCGCTATATCAACAACACCCTGATATTGTTAAGTGGCGTCGCGGTAATCAGTTTTATCTGTGCCGTTCCAACGGCGTGGTTACTGGCACAGTATCACTTCCCTGGCGCCCGTGCCCTGCAATGGATGATGATGCTCCCACTTGCCATTCCCCCTTACATTGCCGCCTTTGTCTATGCGGCCCTGCTGGAACCAGCCGGGCCAATACAAACCTATCTACGCGTCACGCCAGGCTGGATGGTTGACAGTAACCTGTTTCCTTCCATACGTTCGCTTGGCGGTGCATGCCTGGTTCTGGCATTGGTATGCTATCCGTACCTTTACGCTGCCTGTAGCGCAGCCTTCCGCGGGTATGGGCGGCAGACGCTGGAGGCCGCCAGACTCATGGGCACGACAGAAGCGCGTTTATTCTGGAAGGTTGCGTTGCCGCTGGCGCGCCCTGCGCTGGTCGCCGGAATGGCGCTTGTCCTCATGGAAACACTCGCCGATTTCGGCGGTGTCTATTATCTCGGTGTCGATACATTCACCACCGGCATCTACCGCACATGGTTTGGATTGTATGATCAACCGGCGGCGATGCAACTCGCCGCCATGCTGCTGCTACCGGTCATCGGCCTGTTAATGCTTGAGCGCTACGCCAGGCGTCAACGGCGCTATCAAGCCGACGCCACACCACTGAAAACGAGGCAGCCCCTGCATGGCATGAAAGCCATCGCCGCCCTATGCTATTGCGCACTGCCAGTCCTTGCCGGGTTTATCATTCCACTCGGTGCCATGATTTGGCTCGCCGCACATAGTAGCGGTATTGATGCGTCATTGCTGCATGCCGCAATGGTCACCGTCAAACTGGCGATAAGCGGCGCTCTGATTGTTGTTATCGCCGCATTAACAATGGTCATACTGGAGCGCACAAGCGTAAAAAGCAACGCGACGCTCTTGCTATCACAATGTGCTTCCTCCGGTTATGCCATACCCGGTACGGTCATCGCGGCCGGACTGTTGACACCAGTCATCGCGGCGCAACAAACATTCAACCAGATTATCCTGTGGTTTGGCGGCGAAAGTGCCGGATTATTTTTAAGTGGCACAGTGATCATTCTGCTTTATGCCTATCTGGTCAGATTTCTGGCACTGGGATATCAAACATTGCATAGCGGGATGAGTCGAATCGACACGCATCTGGATGACAGCGCCCGCATGTTAGGAGCGGGCGATCGACAGCTATTTCGCCACATTCACTGGCCTTTATTGCGGCCATCGCTGTTGGTGGCGTTCATGCTTGTCGCCGTTGAGGTCATTAAAGAACTGCCCGCAACACTGATTCTGCGACCGTTCAATATGAACAGCCTCGCCATTCGCGCCTTTGAACTGGCCGCCGATGAACGGCTGCACGATGCCGCTGCCCATGGCATTATCGTTGTGATTGCCGGAATGGTGCCTGTCATCTGGCTTGGACATCAGCTATACCGTGTCGGGCAGGCATCATGAAAATGCTTCAGGTCACGATTCACCATCACCGAATGGGTGAAAAGCATACACTGAATGATATTCATCTTGAACTGGATAGCGACGAAATACTCTGTCTCGTTGGGCCTTCAGGAGCCGGTAAAACATCTTTAATTCGCATCATTGCCGGCTTGGAAACAGTGACCGACGGTCATATACAATTTGGTGAGACGATCTGGGCCGATAGTAAACGCGCATATGCTATGCCACCACAGAAGCGTCACATTGGCATGTTGTTTCAGCAACCGGCATTATTTCCACATATGAGTATCGGTCGTAATATCGCATTTGGCATGCCACACAATGCCAATGTGACAGTTGCTGAATGGCTGGAGACGCTCGACTTGCCGGGGCGTGAGCATGATTACCCCCATATGCTCAGCGGAGGGCAGCAACAACGCGTGGCATTGGCGCGCGCGTTGGCCTCCAATCCATCTCTCATGCTGCTGGATGAGCCGTTTGCCGCCCTCGACCTGACATTACGGCGTGATATGCGGCAACTGGTGAAGCAGGTACTCGATGAATATCAGATACCTGCTATCATGATCAGTCACGATCCGGGTGATGCCCTGATGATGGCGGATCGCATCGGTGTGATGCTCGATGGCCGTATCATACAACTCGATACCCCTGACACACTCTATCGACAACCGATGCATCCATTTGTCGCAAGCTTGTTTGGTGAACTGAACGGTTACACGTCCTCCGCAAGCAAAGAAGGCATTGCAGGATGGTGGGGCCACGCAAGCACGCCATCATCGGTCAAACCCGGGCCATGTCAGGTGGTGATTCGCCCGGAACATCTCACATTACATATTCAACAACCGAACACAGATAAAGCGGTCGAGGTTACCATTGAGTCATCACAACTGATGGGAGAGCATCACCGCATCACCTGTCGTCATGTACCGAGCGACACAGAAATCATCACACTTGACCATGCGCAATTACCTCTCAAACAGGGAGATAGGGCGTATCTCATTCCCGATCATGAGAAAATGATGATTTTTTCAAGCTAACGCGCTAAAAGGTGTGCAACGCGCGAATAAAGGATGATTACCGTCATGATGCCCAGTCTGCCGCAAATTCTGATTATATTGTTGATCGTTCTGCTGCTCTTTGGCGCCGGGAAGTTACCCCGGGTGATGGGAGATTTAGGCAAGGGCATGCGGTCATTCAAAAAAGGGCTCAAAGAGGACGAGTTGGAAGAGAAAGATCAGGCTGCCATAGCGCAGCGCCAACAGGACGATGAGTCTTCAGCGAAAAATTAACGCCAGACCATGCTCGAACTCTCCCTACCGGAAATAATGATGGTTGCTATCATCGGCATCATCTGCATCGGCCCGAAAGAACTGCCGACGGTGATGCGCACGGTTGGGCGCTGGATACGCCAATTGCGCCAGACATCCGGCCAGTGGATGGCGATGTTAGAAGAAGACAAAGCATCTAACACGCAAGACAACAGGCCTGCCACGACTCCAAAACCACCGCATATCATCCATGATGACGAAGGTCGGGCTTATGAAGCCTACGATCTGTCCGATTTGCAGCCAATTAAACCATCACAAAAAGACCTGTAATATAACCTCTCGTTAACGCCTATCCAGTAGTTAGAACCAGCATTTGAAATCATGCAAAGAATCGTCATACAGGGGAGAGAGAACAGATGATACGCTTACTGCTTACGATTTTAGCCATCGGGTTAATGACGGCGCCGGCGCAGGCGGCCAATACCAGCTTCAGCCAGTGGATCACACAGTTTCGGGCTGATGCTCAGAATGCAGGCATTCGCACCGCGACACTCGATCAGGCTTTTCGTGGTATGACGCCGAATGAGCGCGTGCTTGAACTGGATCGCAAACAGCCCGAAGGCACCATGACACTGGAGCAATATCTGGACCGTATCGTCTCCAAAACGCGGATTGAGAAGGGACAAGAGCTCTATCTGCAACATAAAGAACTGCTGGACAAGGTTGGAAAGCGCTACGGCGTGCAGCCACGTTATATTGTCGCACTCTGGGGTATTGAAAGTAATTTTGGCAGCAATATGGGCGGTTTTTCCACTGTAGAGGCCTTAGCAACGCTGGCCTATGATGGCAGGCGCGCTGATTTCTTCCGCAAGGAACTGATCAATGCGCTAAAAATCATCGATCAGGAACGAATGTCACCGGATGAATTGAAAGGATCATGGGCAGGGGCGTTGGGCCAGTCACAATTTATGCCGTCCAGCTACCTCAGCTATGCTCAGGATTTTGATGGTGATGGTAAACGGGATATTTGGGGTAATCAGGCGGATGTCTTTGCTTCCATCGCCAATTATCTCGCCAGGCGCGGCTGGGATGACAGCATCACCTGGGGGCGCGAGGTAACACTTCCAAATCAATTCGATATGGCACAGGAAGGGCGCAAAGTGAAAAAGCCTATTCCTGAATGGCAGCGCCTTGGCGTCCGACGTCCCGACGGCGGTGATTTACCGTCACGCGCGCTCCCAGCTTCAGTGGTGGTCCCCAAATCGTCTGCTCGTGCTTTTTTAACCTATAGTAACTACGATGTGATCATGAAATGGAACCGCTCAATTTATTTTGCGACAGCTGTCGGCAAATTGTCGGACAAAATCGCCGGACGCTAAGAAAGGGCGACTCGAATGAAGCATATCGCAACGATTATGATGCTCGTCTGGCTGGCGGCCTGCACAGCATCCGGTCCTCCTGAACCACGCATTGCACTTGAGCCGCAAACCCCGGATGAAATCATCGAATATACATGGCGTGATTTCCAGCGCAGTGGCGGCCCAAATCGCGTGAAGGTGGGCAAGCCCTACCGCATTATGGGGCAGCGCTATCATCCCAGGCTGGAACCTGGCTACATCGAAGAGGGGGTCGCTTCATGGTATGGGCCAAATTTCCACGGCAAACTCACGGCAAATGGGGAGGTCTATGACCAGTATGGATTAACGGCGGCACACCGCACCCTGCCACTACCAAGCATTGTCAAGGTGACGAATTTGCATAATGGGCGTGAGCTGGTCGTGCGCATCAATGATCGCGGGCCATTCGCCCATGATCGCATCATCGACCTCTCCAAACGTTCGGCAGAATTGCTGGGCATGAAGCATCAAGGCACCTCACAGGTAAAGGTTGCCTTATTACTGGATGAGACGGAAAAGCTATGGAACCGTTTGAATATGCCTCCACCACGCAACTGGGAGATGGCAAAAGCCGATTGGCAATATCGCACGACGCGCATGGCGAGTGTGCCGCTACCTGCATTTAAAACAGGAGCAGCACAGGCAAACGCCCTCACATCACCTGGTTATGAGGTTGCCGCGCTGGATATGGAAGATGCGTTAAATGTCTATCCGAGCACCGAACCAACGGCATTTTTTATTCAGGCAGCCGCCTACAGCACGGTAGAAAATGCAGAACAGGCCGCCATACAACTAGCGATGGTTGGAACACCAATCTTGCAAAAAGCCGATATCAATGGACAACGTTTTTATCGTTTGAGAGTCGGCCCGGTGCGAACAGAAGCAGAAGCCAAAACATTGCATCGTCGTCTCATTGACCTTGGCTTCAAAGGCGCTAGTATTGTCACGTCCGATCAGTAATCTCACCTGGCTGTCGTATTGACGCGAAGCCGGATATATTCTCGGCTTTATGTTACTTGTAAGGAAGCGTCCGATGATGCGTATTTTTACCTGTTTAATAATTGCTGCGTTGTGCTTCTCAACGCAGGCACAGGCACAGCATATTGAAACAAATGCCAAACAGGCACTTCTTCTCGATATGACGTCTGGCATGACCTTGCTGGCAAAGGATGCCGACACCCCAATGTATCCGTCCTCCATGACTAAATTGATGACGCTGTATATTCTGATGGATCGCATCAAACATGGGGCGCTCACGCTGGAAGATACATTTCCGGTGAGTGAAAAAGCCTGGCGTAAGGGCGGATCAAAAATGTTTGTCGAAGTTGGCACGGATGTATCAATTGCTGACCTCCTGCGTGGCATTATCGTCCAATCCGGTAATGATGCCTGCATCGTGGTGGCGGAAGGCATCAGCGGCAGCGAAGAGGCCTTTGCAGATGAAATGAATCGTGTTGCTAAAGAATTAGAACTCACCAACACACATTTTGTCAATTCAACCGGCTGGCCACACCCTGAACATGTCATGTCTGCCCGTGACCTGGCGATATTGGGGCAGCGACTTGTGGAAGATTTTCCTGATCTTTATCCGATGTTTGCCGAAACCGAATTTACATTTAGTGGCATTCGCCAGCCCAATCGCAACCCGTTGCTTGGGGCAGGAATAGGTGTAGATGGCCTCAAAACCGGTCATACGGAAGCGGCGGGCTATGGGATTGTGATCTCTGCCGAGCAGGAAAATCGCCGACTGATGCTCGTCGTCAACGGCCTGTCCTCGCAGCGTGAACGTGGAACAGAATCGGAACGCCTGCTTCGCTACGGTTTTCGAGAATTTGAAGTGCAACAATTATTCGACAGCGGTGACGTGGTTGAAACCGCTGAAGTCTGGATGGGTACTGCCGATCATGTCTCCCTCACTATGCCGCACGATGTCATCCTGTCACTGCCAAAACTGAACAAAGATAATATTCGCATGGCGGTGCGCTATGATGGCCCATTGCAGGCACCGATAGAGCAGGGCGATGCCGTCGCAACCTTACAGATAGACTTGCCGGGCCTGGCATCGCAGCAGATACCTCTCCTGGCCGGTGAAGCTGTCCATGAAAAACGAGGCATTGCCCGCCTATGGACAGCCTTGTCCTATACCGTCTTTGGATCACAGTAATTGCAAATGACGACGCGCGGACGTTTTATTACGCTGGAGGGAGGCGAAGGAGCCGGCAAAACGACTCAGTGCCAACGCCTGGCGACTTTCCTGGGACAAAAAGGGCTGGATTGCATTATCACCCGTGAACCTGGCGGCACGGATGCGGCGGAGGCACTGCGTAATGTCATTTTGCATCATCCGGAATATACACTGGGAGAAACCAGCGAATTACTCCTTTTTTTAGCCGCACGCCGTCATCATACAGCCACAAAAATCAAACCGGCCCTGGATGATGGTTACTGGGTCATTTGCGATCGCTATCAGGATTCAACAACGGCCTATCAGGGATATGGCGATGGCCTGGGATACATGCTACCGGAGCGGCTTTATCGGCAAGTGATGGGCGCATTTCAGCCTGATTTAACCCTGATTCTTGATTTAGACGTCAGAGAAGGACTCCGACGCGCCAGGGCGGTGACGGGTGGCACAACGGATCGTTTTGAAGACGCACATATGACGTTTCATCAACGACTGCACAGCGGATTTCATGATATTGCCGCGCGCTATGCTCAGCGCTGCCAGCTTATTCCGGCCAATGGCACCGAAGAAGAGGTATATGAACGACTCAGCCAGGCAGTTGAGGAGCGCTTTTTCGCATGACGAGCCGCCGTAAAAAAACAGAGCAAATTGCCTCACCTATTGGTCTACATGATCCTCGGCGGCATGAGCAGTTGATCGGCCATCAAGATGCTGTTCAGCATTTGGAATCAGCGTTCCAATCACAACGCCCGGCGCATGGCTGGCTCATCACCGGGCCGGAAGGTATTGGCAAGGCGACGCTTATCTACCATATGGCGCGACGATTGCTTAGCCAGCAACCGAGTGATGCCGCCTTGCCGGCCCCTATACCTGCCGATGCTCCTGTAGCCCGGCGTATCGCCGAATCAGCACATGCCGACCTAAGGGTGATTGAACCGGAAAGTAAGGGATCGGCGATTACGGTCGACCAGATACGCAGCCTTCACCAGTTTATTCGGCTAACTGCGGCAGAAAGCGGCTGGCGTATTATCATCATTGACCCGGCTGAGACGATGAATGTCAATGCAGCCAACGCCTTGTTGAAATTGCTGGAAGAACCACCGCCGCAGGCTCTGATCTTTCTGATCAGTCATGCACCTGGACGGCTATTGCCGACCATTCGCTCACGCTGTCGCGTGTTAGCCGTCAAACCACTGGAAGAACAGGCATTTCATCGCATTCTTTCTCAGGCATTGCTGGAAATTCCGGATAATGTACATTCGGCTCTCTTCCATCTTTCAAGCGGCAGTCCGGGGCTGGCGATACAACTCCATGAAGTCGACGGGCAAGCCCTTTATGAGCAATTATTGCGGCTCTTCGAGCAATACCCAGCCCTCGATTATCGCGCCATACTCGCATTGGGCGACACCGCAACGTCAAAGCAAAACCCAACCGCCTGGTCAGTGCTGCAACGTTTATTCCAACGATTGCTCCATCAAATCATCCTGACCGCAAGTACGGGCAGCGCTACACCACTCCATGAACTGGAATCACAGATAGTGCATCGCCTGACAACAGCACAGCCGCTTGATTTCTGGCTTGAGCTATGGGATGAAATGCATAGCCAGTTTGAACAGGATGCCATTTTCAATCTTGACCGGCGCCAGTTACTGGTGAGCTTATGCAGCAGGATGGCAGGAGCAATGAAAGTACAGGCCGCATGACACATTTCTATATCACGACCCCCATTTATTATGTGAATGATGTGCCGCATATCGGCCATGCGTACACGACACTTGCTTGCGACGTGCTGGCACGCTATCGCCGCCTCAAAGGGGATCAGGTCATGTTCCTGACCGGCACGGATGAGCATGGACAAAAGGTGGAAAGCTCCGCCGCTGCCAAAGGTCTGGCACCGCAGGATTTCGTCGATGAAGTCTCAACACGCTTCCGCGAACTAACGGCTTTGATGGCCTTTAGTAATGACGATTTCATTCGCACAACGGAAGCACGCCACAAGAAGTCTGCACAGGCAGTGTGGCAGCGCTTAAACGCCAATGACCATATCTATTTAGGAGCCTATGCCGGCTGGTATTCCGTCCGTGATGAAGCATATTACACGGAAAGTGAATTGATCACTGGCAACAATGGCGAAAAACTGGCACCGACAGGAGCCGCGGTCGAATGGGTCGAGGAACCCAGTTATTTTTTCAAACTCTCACAATGGCAGGATAAGCTCTTAGCCTTTTATGAGGCCAATCCGGAATTTGTCTATCCCAACACTCGCTTTAATGAGGTGAAACGTTTTGTGGAAGGGGGGCTGGAGGATTTATCAATTTCACGCACCAGCTTTTCATGGGGCGTGCCTGTGCCGGGTGATGACGCGCATGTGATGTATGTCTGGCTTGATGCGCTCACGAATTATCTCTCTGCTCTCGGCTTTCCCGATGAGCAAACAGACGCATATCGCACCTACTGGCCTGCCGATGTGCATATGGTGGGTAAAGATATTCTGCGCTTTCATGCCGTGTTCTGGCCGGCTTTTTTGATGGCAGCCGGGCTGGAGCCACCCAAACAGGTGGTCGCACATGGCTGGTGGACTATTGAAGGTGAAAAAATCTCTAAATCGCTTGGCAACGCCATTCCAGCACAGGAATTGATTGACCGATATGGATTGGAACAGGCACGCTATTTCCTGATGCGCGAAGTCCCCTTTGGTAATGACGGAAATTTCTCACATGAATCAGCAAAGCTAAGAATAAACAGCGACCTATCGAACAATATTGGTAATTTGCTTCAACGAACGCTCAGCATGGCATTCAAACATTGTCAGGCACAAATTCCGACACCAAACGCGTATAGTGCGGCAGATAAAGCACTACTGGAACAAGGACAAGTGCTGCTCGAGACCTACAGTCAGGCGATGGAAGGATTTAAATTTCACGAAGCATTAGAGGCAATTACGGCTGCGACAGGCCGCGCCAACGAATATATCGATGCTGAAGCCCCATGGGCACTGAAAAAATCGGACCCACAGCGAATGGCAACCGTCCTCTATGTTCTTTTGGAGTCCATTCGCGTGCCCGCTCTATTACTCCAGCCCTTTATGCCGACCGCCGCCGCCAACATGCTGAATCAATTGACCGTACCGGAGTCTGACCGCACACTCACCTCGGATAGTGTTAGCAAACGCCTGATACCCGCTCAGCCACTAGACAACCCCGCACCGGTCTTTCCGCGTCTGGAAGACAGCACAGAGAAAGCGGCATGACAGACAGCACAACTGGTCCTTTTTTGGTTGATAGCCATTGTCACCTGAACTTTCCGGATTTTGAAGAGGATCTGGATGATGTGCTGACCAATGCCCGGCAACATAATATTGGCATGATGCAAACGATTTGTACGCATCTGGATGAATTTGATGCGATTTATGCCATTGCCCAGTCTTATCCACAAATATACTGCTCCGCGGGTGTCCATCCCAACAATGTCGCTGACCACCCGATGGTAGAAGAGCCGATATTGGAAGTATTGTGCAGGCGCGAGCAAGTCATCGGCATTGGCGAGACAGGCCTGGATTATTATTATGAGCATGCACCGCGTGACCGTCAGCAGGAAAGTTTTCGTCGTCACTTGCGAGTGGCACAACGTACTGGATTACCTGTCATCATTCACACGCGCAACGCTGATGAAGACACGGTTGCCATGCTCAAAGAGGCGAAACAGGAAGCGGATTTTCCGGCACTCATCCATTGCTTCAGCTCCAGCCAATGGCTGGCGGAAGAATGCATTGCCATGGGGATTTACATTTCCATTCCCGGCATTGTGACATTCAAAAATGCAACAGCGCTTCAGGCCGCTGTTGCGGACCTGCCACTGGAATCGCTTTTGGTTGAAACCGACGCGCCCTATTTAGCGCCGGCGCCGCATCGGGGTAAGCGTAATGAACCTGCTTTTACCCGCCACACGGCTGAAAAAGTAGCGGAAATCAAACAGGTTCCATTGAATCAAGTCATGCAGGTAACCACCGATAATTTCTTCCGGCTATTCACAAAAGCTGAGCGCAACCGAGCAATCATCTAGATGTCAATCGAGCAATCACCGGGGTTACAGTTGCGCGTTCTGGGCTGCGGTGCATCCGCTGGAGTGCCGCTGATTGGCTGCCGATGCCCAACCTGTACGTCCGATAATTCAAAAAACAATCGCACCCGCACCTCAGTCATTTTTGAACAAAACGGCAAAAGGCTACTCATTGACAGCGGGCCTGATCTGCGTCAGCAGGCGCTGCGCGAAAATATCAGCAACATTGATGCCATTGCCTACACCCATGCCCATGCCGATCATACGCATGGTATCGATGAATTGCGCTCGTTTAACTATCATGCCAATGCCGTGTTACCAGCCTATGCAGATGCCGAAACACTGGCTGAGCTACGAGCACGCTTTGGTTATGCGTTCGAGCCTCCCATTACGCAGTATGGCTGGTTTCGCCCGGCATTGGAGGCAACAGAGATTGATTGTGAACACTGGCAGCCTTTTCACACCGCAGGAATGAAAGTACAGCCTTTTGAACAATGGCACGGACAAAGCCGCACGCTCGGATTCAAAGTTGGACATATTGCCTACACTACCGATGCTAATCATCTGCCGGAAAGGTCAATCGAACTGCTATACAATATCGATATATGGGTGGTGGATTGTTTGCGCCGAAGCCCGGCCCCGACACATGCACATTTGGAAATGACATTATCATGGATAGAGAAAGTGCGGCCTAAACATGCCATCTTGATTCACATGGCGCATGATCTGGAATATGACTCGCTGCGAAAGGAACTGCCGGAGCATGTGGAACCAGCCTATGACGGTATGATTGTTCGTTGATATTTTACCGATTCTTTATGAATCCGCCTTAACGATAAACACAAATCACATGCTTGGATGTCATGTCAGACGATTACGGTAAAATTCATCAAGATATTGATAGCGGCGCCTATTTTACAGAGGCACGACGCTGGTTTCATAGTCAATATCAAGCACCTACCATTGAAAAAGCTTATTGTGTTCTTATTTCCTGCGTGGTTGGGGCCACCACCTTTTTATCTGTGAGTTCGTTTGTGACACTGATGCCCATCAGTGACGATATCCCTTATATTATGGCGGTTTCCGATGTCGAAGAAGAAATCGCGACGCTTGAAGCCCTTGGCGAACCCGATGAAGATACGAACACGCTGTTACTAGATTATCTCACTCGCAATTATGTGCGATGGCGAGAAGGATATGACGTGAATATGCTGGAATTTCATATCCGCAAGGTCGAGGCCATGAGCACCATTGAAATAACGCGTGAATATCGCAATCATTTAAGCCTGACCAACCCGGAAAGCCCGATTATCCTCTATGAATCGCACACACAGCGCTTTATCGACATTCTATCCGTGACATTTCATTACCCTGCGGAAGAAGAACAGCCGAAATATCCTGCGCTTGAGCTGTTTGACGATGCCGAACTGACGCAGCCGCAGATAGATTATCTCAAAGAAATCAAACGCATTCCATATGGTGCTACCGTCTCTTACCGTGCCATTGAAGCCGATGGCGAGTTGGAATCGGTCAGCGTGTGGACAGCAGAACTGCGATTTGATTACCTCCCATTAATTGTCGACCAGGAAACGCTGGAGGTCGATATTATGAAATATACGGTCACGGATTATGACATTGCCAAAAAGCGTACAACCGGTAATGATGAGCGTTGAGCAGGGACAACATAATCAAGATATTTGCCTGGATAATGTGGGGGCCAAGTGGACGAACAACATACGAAGACAAAAAATGATACATATGACGATTGAACGGTGAAATGTAAGGAATTGGTAAGAGTCGTCTTTTAAGACTGAAGTCAATTGGAGGAAGTGGGGTGTAATTGCATGGGCATGAGTAACATATCGCTAAGCCGGATTAGCTGCATTGTGGCACTGATCTGCGTGCTTATCATCCATGACAATGCACCGGTTTATGCGCGTGCTGTCGAGCCTGTGTCCCTCGCCATGGATAGTCGTATTCGCACTGTGTTCTATCGTCCCAATGCCGTCTATAAATTTGTGGCACATTATGGCTTTCAGTCGAGTATTGAATTTAAGGAAGGCGAGACAATCCGCACCATTTCAATTGGTGATTCCATCGCCTGGCAGATTACACCTCAGGAAAACCGCATCTTTATCAAACCAATCGAGCAAGATGCCGATACGAATATGACGGTCATCACAGATGAGCGTATTTATCATTTCGAGTTATATGCAAATGAAACCACCAGCATGCACGACCCGGAACTGATTTTTGTCATGCAATTTATCTATCCTGATCTGCAACGGGGTGAAGATGATTTCTGGGCAGCATCGGCAAATGAGAACTTTCCGCCCAATGTCGAAGACCAACCGGAAAAATATAATTTCAATTACACCATCACCGGGCCGCAATCGATTGCTCCGGTTAGGATTTTCGACGATGGAAAATTCACCTATTTTGAATTTCCACGTAGCTTCCACAATTTACCGGCCATCTTCGAAGTGAATCGACAAGACCGAGAATCAGTCATTAATTTTCGCAAACGAGAAAATTACATTATTGTTGAACGATTAGGCGGTCGGTTTACCTTGCGTTATGGCATAGATACGGTGTGCGTCTACAATGAAACATGGTTGGCGCAGGAACAAGCAATGTTTCCTCATGAGGACGGTGATTGACGCGCAGCAAGCACGTCGATACGACACAGCGCAACATATCTTCTGAAATTACTCTAGTCGTTTCGCAGGAAAGAACCACGCGCTATTGGGCACAGCGAAGTGCAGCGCAGATGTATAGTCGTTCAAATTTATAGCCATTCACATTAATTTTCATACAATCTGAATGGCTATGAGGCCGCGACTGCTGCCCGCGCCATAGTTGGCGCGTAAGCCTCAGTGGCGTCTGAACGCCCCACTAATTTCTGTACAGAAATTAGTGGGGAAAACTATAGAATTCCCCATCCAGCGACCCGTTAGGGCGGCCAAGCCAAAATAGGAGTTTGATGAGCGCCGGAATGATTGTAGTTTTCGCATCCACAAGTGGGATGCGAAACTCATCTATAGGCACAACACTCCTCTTCGAGAGTGTTGTAAATCTACATGACATGAGGAGCGCAAGAAAATCTGCTATTTGCAGCAATGGGGAATCTTGAAGTGGAATGACTATAACATCATGGGCCCTGGCCCATGAAAGCTTACTTGATGGTATATATTGTAGATTCAGATATCAAACAGTCTGATGATCAGGACTCATCCTCATCTATCATCTGCTTTTCCAGCTTTTCATGACGCTCTTGCGCCTCTATGGAAAGAGTAGCAATCGGGCGCGCTTCGAGTCGCTTTACCCCGATAGGGTCGCCAGTCTCTTCGCAATAACCATAGTCACCGGAATCAATTTTACGCAACGCATAATCAATTTTGTCAATTAACTTGAGATAGCGATTGCGCGTTCGCAATTCAACACCCGTTTCCGTCTCAATAGAAGCGCGATCTGCTATATCCGGCTCCTGCCAGTTTTCTTCTTTCAAATGCTCAAGCGTTTCCTGCGACTCTTTTAATAGCTCTGCGCGCCAATCAAGCAATTTTTGCTTAAAATAGGCAAGCATTGTTGGGTTCATATATTCTTCTTTGGCGGTGGGCTTATATTTGGGATCTAATTTTGTTGCCGTAGCGCTCATGCGTAGACTCCTTAGATGATAGCCTGATCCTGTCTGAGATGATCATAGTCAATTATTGATTTTATATGATGCCATATTCGAGGCGAATAACGCACCACACGAAGGGAAATGCATTTACGGCAATTTTTCCAGTTTTGCAAGCTCCACCTCTGCCCGAATTTCAATCTCTTCTAACAGGCGCAACAATTTTTCATCTTGCACATCCGCTTTCTGTTGATCAAGCACATGACGAAGCTGCAGCAATTGACGCTCCGGTATCGCTCCCATCAGCAAACCAAGGCGCAGCGCTTCTAAACGGTCTAGCAGGTCATTGCCATAGCGGGCAGCCTGTTTGCGGCTACTTTCGTCATCCGACAACTCCTGCAGGCCAATCAGACTATCCATAGCATAGACTGGCGACGTGTCCGAGGATGCGGCGGTCTGCTCCGTGCCACCCGTCATTAGATCCTCAAATGCCGAATCGGATTTCTGAGAACCACGCTTATTACGCGAACTGAGGCCTTTTTGTTGAATCGGCGATGGCTGATTTATCTTCATGCACGTTAGGCTACAGGTAAATCGTTAAACTGACGTAACAACTATTCATTCCATGATTATATCTCATTCCTTTTATCCACGCTACATCCGGCCGAAAGACAGATAATTTCACTTCAATCTCATCGATGCAGTCGATTTGGCACAGTTCTCGCTTAACTAATGATGTCAGTAAATAACGAGTCATTCAATCGACAGCGAGATATAATGAAGACACTGATTTATCTATCAATAATGGCCATAAGCTGGTTGAGCGCCACAGGAGTGTTGTTACCACAGTCGGCACATGCGGAAGTGCGAATTAAAGATATTGTTTCCTATGAAGGCGTGCGCGACAATATGGTCATTGGCTATGGCCTGGTTGTCGGCCTGAACGGAACGGGCGATAATATTAACAACAATAAATACACCGAAGAAAGCCTGGTCTCCTTTCTGGAACGACTCGGCGTCAACACGCGGGGTGCGAATCTGCGTTCCAGAAATGTCGCTGCTGTTACGGTGACCGCGACACTGCCAGGGTTTGCCCGCAATGGCTCGCGTATCGATGTGACCGTCAGCGCCATGGGAGATGCCCAAAGCCTGCAGGGTGGCACCTTGCTGGCCACGCCGCTTTATGGTGCCGATGGCGAAGTCTACGCCGTCGCTCAGGGCGGCATCTCCGTTGGCGGCTTTAGCGCCGGTGGCAATGCCGAAACACTGGTCAAAGGCGTACCGACCAGCGGTACCATTGCCAATGGTGGTATTGTTGAGCGCGAAATCGATTTCGCCTTGAACGATATGCATTCGCTGCGCCTGGCGCTGCGCAACCCGGACATTACCACCGCCCACACCATTGCCGATCGCATCAATGCCTCACTAGGCATGCCGGTCGCGGTTGTCTCGGACCCGGCTACGGTGGAACTGAAAGCACCGGAAGCGTATCGCCAGAATATGGTCGGCCTATTGCACGATATCGAGCAATTGGAAGTAGTGACCGATCAACAGGCACGCATCGTGATTGAAGAAGCAACCGGCACCATTGTCATGGGTGAGAATGTCAAAATTGACACAGTGGCGGTAGCGCAGGGTAATCTCGTCGTACGTGTCACCGAACAGCCGCAGGTCGCACAACCCGGCGCCCTGGCGCCGGAAGGGGCTGAAACTGCCGTTGTCCCACGCACAGGCATTGATGTTGATGAAGGCGAGGGCAACAAAATGGCTGTGGTGCAAAGCAATGCCAATCTCCGCGATCTGGTCGATGGTCTGAATGCGCTTGGTATTGGCCCGCGCGACATGATCACCATATTGCAAAACATCAAAGCGGCCGGGGCGCTGCATGCAGACATTGAGGCACGATAAAAATGGAAGAATCAACCTATATGAAAACAATCCAGTCACTTGATACCTCACGCGCCGGTAAGCTCGACAAACTCAAAAAAATGTCGCCTCAAGCCGCAGAAGCGATTGAGCAGGCCGCCAAAGAGTTTGAGCAGGTCTTTCTGGCGCAAATGCTCCAACCAATGTTCGAAGGCACCGAACTGCCGGAACCGTTTGGCGGCGGATTCAGCGAAGAGATGTATCGCAGCTTACTGCTCGATGAATATGCCAAGATCATGGCACAGTCCGGTGGTGTCGGCATTGCAGACCATGTGAAACGAGAACTCATAGCCATGCAGGAGGTGATGAATGACAAATAGACGACAAACAACCAAACAACCCCATACCCCATCCCTAAGCACATTAATGGCACGGATGGAAACACTGGCCCACTTACTTGCCAAAGATGTGGAACATATTCGCCAGGGTAAATTCAAGGCGCTTCAGCGCACGCTTAAAGACAAGCTACGGCTGGCAGATGACATCGAACAGGAAAAACAGCGTATTGTCTCTCTTCCCAACTACAAAGAGCGTTACAGCGAAGAAGAGCGCCATGCCTTTGTCCGCATTGCCGAAACCTACCACAGCACTCTGAAAGAACATCACCGGCATTTGACACTGGCGCGTGAGGCAAATGCCATCGTCGTACGAGCCATTCGCGACAGTTTTGAAGAGACCGTGCGCAATAATCGCTATGGCGAACGAGGCGATGATCGCTCGACCATCAGCAGCACCTCCATGAGTTATAATGCCGTTGTTTAGGAATATGCATCCATGAGTCTCAATCTCTCACTGCAAAATGCTCTATCCGGACTGCGCGTCAGCCAGGCGGCACTGTCCGTCACGGCGAACAATATTGCAAATGCCAATAATGAGGTGCACTCCCGACAGATCGTGGATCAATCGGCTGTTATTCTCAACGATATTGGCGCCGGTGTTCAGATTGATGGTGTCACACGTAAAACAGACCTGTATTTAAGCCGAACTGTGCGCGATAAAACCACAGAAGCCGGGCGCACCACCATCATTGCAGACTACATGGAACGCCTGCAGATTTTCCTTGGCGAACCCGGTAACGATACCAGTATCAATGCCCGTATCGATAATTTTTTCAATGCGCTGCAAAATCTCGCCGATAACCCGGAGCGCACATCCCTGCGGACAACGGCTGCTTCCAGCGCCGAAAGTCTGGCTCGTGAGATGTCCTTCCTTGCACGCGGTATTGAAGATCTGCGTTTTGAGGCGGATCAGGATATTGACCGTGGCGTCAATTTTATCAACGGGCAGATTCAGGAACTCAACCGAATCAATATTGCCATCAACAATGCCTATGCCTTGCAGCAAAGTACGGCCAGTCTTGAAGACAAACGCGATGCCGCCGTGAAAAACATCGCCGAATATATGAATGTGAATACCATCTTCCAGCCCAGCGGAGCGGTATATATTTTTGCCGGAACCGGCACCACACTGCTTGATGATCGCCCTTATGAAGTGCGCTACACTCCGGCTTCCAGTCTCGACAGCTTTACCAATGATTCGATTCTCGGAGAAATCACCGTCGTGCCCATTAATGATCAGGGAGAGGTGATTGGCGTCCCCCAAACATTGGTCGGCCAAAGCAGCATTGGCACCATCGATACATCGTTGAGAGACGGCAAATTGCTCGGCTTGCTGCAATTACGTGATATTGAATTTCCTAACATTCTGCGCAGCCTCGATGAAATGGCCCAAACCATCACCGAGGAAATCAATAAAGTACACAATCTTGGCGGCGGCTACCCTCCGCCCACCAGCCTGACCGGGGCACGATTGGTCGATGTGAGCGAAGTGCGCGAGTGGCAAGGCTCTGTCCGCTTTGCTGTTCTGGACCCGAATGGCAGCCCGCTGCAAAATCCATATGACACAACAACACCGCCCATTTTTGAGCGTGGAGATATGCGTCCGCTCACACTTGATTTCAGCTTTGACTCCGGCGAAGGGGCGGTTGGACGCCATACAACGCAAACCATTATTGACGAATTCAATGCCTTTTTTGGCCCGCAACGGCCCAAAATCCATATTGGTAATCTGAATGATATGCGTCTGGTCTCTCGCACGGAAAATAATCCGGCCGGCGGTAACTTCTCCTTTGATTTTCAGTTCGAAAATATCGACGATGAATATTCTGATGTGCAAATCACCAATATTGCTTCTACCTCCGGCGTAGTCACACCCACACCGGCCCTGCCAACGGCATACCGTGTTGATCCCGGTGAATATATTCGCAGCGGTGGTTCACTCCAGTTTGACATTGCCGGTGTTGCCGGGCCGGCAATCTTTACCGTCACGGTGGATGTTCAGGTCACCGATGCCACGGGTAATGTCACGACGACGCAGGTAACCTACGATGTTGACCGCACCCAGATCGACATCAGAAACGATCGATACGCGGCGACAGGCTTTGCCGGCGCTGTGCCTGCCGCTAATGTTGAGTTGGACACGCCGATACGTCCATCTGCTTTTGCCACCATGCGTATGGTCGATGCTGACGGCAACCCTCTCTCAGCAACAGCAACGGACGGTTTTCTAGAAATCGAGACACTTAACAATGCCCACCATATTGTCATTGATGATTTGCTGAGCTCGGATTTTGGTCGCTTATATGAAGCCCCTCCTGTACGCGGTACAGAGCATGGTCTCTCCCACTATTTTGGCATGAATAACTTCTTTGTCGATAATGGCACCGTACGCGGCTCAGCCATCAATATGGCCGTACGTGAAGATATTCTCGACAATCCCAATTACATCAGCACCGCCCGGCTCGTGCAAACCAACCCTCCAACGACACCAGACACCCCCCCATTCTACACCTACGAGCTTGGCCGCGGGAATAATGAAGTCGTCAGTCAGATGGTAAGTCTTTCGCTGCAAAATGTCGCCTTCGCCGACACCGGTCTTCTGCCACTGACGGAACAGACATTCAGCGCCTATGCCGGATCTTTTTTAGGTGCTGTGTCGACGAATACTTCTTTCGCCATCGATGAAAGCGAAAACAAAGAATTTCTTCTTCAGGGATTCAGCGACCGTCTGAGCAACATTGCCGGGGTCAATATGGATGAAGAACTCGCCAATACCATTATTTTTCAAAATGCCTACACAGCCGCTACCCGTGTGATCAACGTCACCGACGAGCTGTTTCAGGAATTAATGGGCACATTCTAAGGAGGGGGAAAGCCATGGTATCATCTCGCGTCGCCAGCCTGACCAATCACAACACGTTGATGGGTAACTTCAACCGTGTGCAGCAGGATTTGGCTACATTACAACGCCAGATTTCCAGTGGTCGCAAAGCACAGGCCTTCAATGAACTGGAAGGCAAGGTGGAACGCACCACCTCGCTCGAAAATAAGCTAAAAAATATCACGCAGTATGAATCCTCAAACGCCCTGGCGCTGGCACGGGTCAACACCATGATCACGGCCGCCGATTCAATCCAGAATATCGCCAATGAAATGCAGGAAGTGATTGTGCTGTCACGTTCGGCAACCGAGGCACAATATCCGCTCTTCAGACAACAAATGGATAATCTGGTAGAACAGGTCGCCTCACTGCTCAACACCAATATCAGCGGGCGTTATCTCTTCGCCGGCGGAAAAACAGAACAACCTCCGGTAGAAATACCGGTTCCGAACACAGGAATCATCGGCACACCCGATGCAGGGTATTATCAGGGCGATAGCCATGTCCATACGGTGCGGTCGTCGGAAAATCTGGTCGTGGAATATGGCGTCAAGGCGGATCATATCGCCTTTCAAACGCTGTTTGCTGCCGCCAAACAAGCCATTGATGGCTTCAACAAAGGTGATCCGAATATTCTAGGCGATGCACTCGACCTGATGAATACGGCCAATGAGGAGGTTAATGCAGTACGCGCCTCCATTAACAACAACATCATTCTGCTGAATGATACCAACGACTTGCATCGCATTACCGGCGCTTTTGTGAACGGGGCCTATGGCGAAGAAATCAGTACGGATGTCGTAGCCGCCTCAACAGAAGTGGCGCTGAATGAATCGGTCTTGCAGGCCTCTTTTTCAGCTTTTGCCCGTATTTCGTCCTTAAGTCTGACGGATTTCCTCCGCTAGGCACATGATAAAAAAGAACAATAAAAGAAGGAGAGTTGTTAGTGACTGCGAAAGAAATAACCCATAAGATAACACACAGGAGGCAACCATGCAGGCCGCAACCATGAACGACACATCAACCATGAGCACGCAACAACCGGCAGCTAAACAGGAATCACGCGAGATTGAAACCCGCTTCGGCAAGGTGAGCATCAACACCGCCAAAGCCATTCATTTTGCCAAAGGCATCTTAGGTATGCCGGAAAAAACACGCTTCTGCCTGACGGAATTTCCCATCAAGCGCCTGCCGAAATTCAAACTTTTACAGTGCGCTGATGATGATGAGTTGGCCTTTGTTACCTTGCCGATCGACCTGACAAATGAATTCATCAAAGACGAAGATTTGCGAGATGCCTGCCGCCAGCAGGAGATGAGTCCAACCCAGGTCGCCATGTTGCTGATTGTCTCCGTCCACCGGCGCATGGATAAGGTCAACCTATCGGTCAATGCGCGGGCACCGTTGCTGATTGACACCAAAACCATGACAGCAGTACAACATGTTCTCAGCAGCAATGATTATGCGATTCGCCAGCCCATCACCTTCAACCATGGGATGATTAAACCCTCCTGATGACCCAACACGCCCATCAGCTTGCTTTTTTAGAAAAATTTCAATGTCTTGGCGCTGACTGTGAAGACACATGTTGTAAAGGCTGGAGCATGCAGCTGGATGCGCCGCATCTGGAAAAATATCAGTCAGACAAGCCGGAATTGCTCGATGCCGTCGCCGAAGATGCCACCGGCCATATCATGCGCCGGGACCCTCAGACCGATTATTGCGTCAAATTCAGCGATGGCCTGTGCGGTATCCATAAGGATCACGGCACGGACTTTCTCGGCGATGCCTGTCATTTCTACCCACGCTCTACACGTGCGTTAGGTGAACACCAGATTCGCAGCGCCGCCATCAGCTGCCCGGAGGTGGTGCGCCTCAGCCTGTTGAGTGACGAGCCCATTACCTATACAGGAACACAGTTTGACCGCCTGCCGCATAGCCTAAAAAATTATGCACCGGAGGGCATCGACGGCACCCAGGTAATGGCACTGCTGGAACAATTACTCAGCTTTGCCCAAGCGCCGGAACACCCGCCGGAACTGGTCATGGCGTCGCTCCATTCCGTTGCGCTGTCGCTCAAACATATCGATGTCGCCAGTTGGCCGAGCGCCTTACCCTTTTATCTACGCACCGTCGGCGACCGCCCCATCACCCCGGAGCCACACCCGGCTGACCCGTATCGCCTGCTCCATGCGCTATGCGGCCTCATACTCGCCGCACCACAGACTGACCGGCCACGGCTGGAGCAAACCATTGCCGATATGGAAATTGCCCTCAAAGCCACGCTGGACTGGGAGCGCGGCATGATTGAAGCGGAAAACCCTGAAGCGCTGCATTACCCGGAGGTGCATCAGTTCTGGCGCAGTGGCGCAGATGCCGCCCATGGACCCATTCTCAAACGCTGGCTGGCCATGCAGCTATCCATCATGGCCTTTCCTTTCAGCGGCTTTGGCGGCGATGTTGCCGAGCGCGCCATGCTGCTTGGTGTGCGCTTTGCCACGCTGCGCCTGGCGCTCATGTGCGCGGCCTATAACCATCAGGCGGAACGCTTGCCGGATGAAGAGCTGGTGCGCATCATCCAAAGTCTCGCCCGTTTTATGGATCATCTGGGCGATCCCACGCTCTCTGTCAGCATCTATGACGAAGCCGGCTGGAGCCGGGAAGGGCGCTTGCTAGGGCTGTTGTTTTAATCTTCACATCTAACTAAACTCTGCCATTATATCCCTCAATAAGAACATGAAGAGTGAGCATTAAAATGCTGTAATACAAAGAATATACCGAAGAGGATTTTGATCAATTACCTCAACCAAATCAACAGTTGGTTAAGCTTGCCAATGTCGAAGATGGTCGCCAAATCAGAATGTCTCGCGATGGTGCAGAGAGTCATTGGGTGCGCACCTACACATTTGAAAGCAATGATTCTGCAGACCTGACGAATGAAAGCCTCCTCAACACCTGCGTTGAAATGCAGGCCGCAGTACCCGGCGCCATTACCTCCAATGCAGTCAAAGTAGCAACCAAACGCGAGGACACGCTCACCCTGTCTATCCGCATTTCGGACAATGACATTGATGCATTTTTGCAGTTGTTGCAGGACGATACCAAACAGGCCATTTTCAGTGCCGATGCGTATGAGCAGGTCAAAGCCTCCATCGGCTGATACAGACTTTTAACCTCGGAGCAGCCATAGCC
>CAYSXY010000014.1:0-44892 GCA_964435165.1 uncultured Rickettsiales bacterium | reverse complement strand
TAAATGCCCTCTTAAAACAATAAAATCGTTAAAAGACTTTAAACAGGCTCTGAGACGTGATGTGATTTCTTCGGAATATACATCTGGGAGGAGCCTTATGGACATCCTGCTGAATTGGTTCGACACAGATGAGGCTATAAGTCTGGACGTCAGCTTTCGTCGATTGAAAGACGAGGATGACGATGTTGAAGTGATTATCGTGTTGAAAGCAGGGGTGAAGATTGCCATGCTATACTTCATTCCTGAGCTTAAAACGCTGGAGATCTATCGCTTGGTCGGCGGCGGTTTCGACTCCACCTATAACACCGCCGGTGTTGGTGGAGCTGAAGCGTTGGTTGCACTTAGTGATATGATCAAGAAACACAAAAACTATCGTTAGCCCGATAGAATGATCGTCACGTCGGAAGAAGCCAGCCCTGCGCTGGCTTTCTTCGCATGTGCAGGCTTATGCGCGGGCCTCGTTCATCTTCCGACGCATCTCGCCAATAGCGGCTTCCAACCCGGTAAACACGGCCTCTCCCATCAAAAAATGGCCGATATTTAATTCCACAATCTGAGGAATGGCCGCCACCGGGCCAACATTGTCATAGGTGAGGCCGTGCCCCGCATGGCATTCCAGCCCCAATGTCTCGGTGAGTTGCGCCGCACGTTGCAGGCGCACCAACTCTTGTTGTTGCTCCTCTCCAGTCACCTCAGCATAGCGCCCGGTATGTAATTCCACTACAGCAGCTCCCGCAGCTTTTGACGCCTGCAATTGTGCCGCATCCGGGTCGATAAACAGTGAGACGCGCATTCCTGCTTCCGCCAATGGAGCGATGAACTCTGCCAGCCGCGCTTGCTGCCCAGCTACATCTAATCCACCCTCCGTGGTCAATTCCTCGCGTTTCTCCGGCACCAGGCACACCGCATGAGGGTTGGCCTGCAAGGCAATCGCCTGCATCTCCTCTGTGGCTGCCATCTCAAAATTCAACCGTATGGAAATCGCCTGCATGATAGCTGACACATCACCATCACGGATATGCCGCCGGTCCTCACGAAGGTGAATCGTGATGCCATCCGCTCCCGCTTGTTCGGCCAGCATTGCGCCGCGGGCTGGGTCTGGGTGCTGCCCCCCACGCGCATTACGCAGGGTGGCGATATGGTCAATGTTCACTCCAAGGCGTAGCGTCATTTATTTACATTTGTTAATAATTGTGTCACGTAAGCGCTTTATATATACTGCGCAACGCAATAAACACCAAGAGCAATACCAATGAACCCTGATGAATGGGACGATGATGAGTGGCTCGATCCTGATGACGAGAACGCATGGGATGCAGAGCCTGAGGTAGACCCTCCACTCAGTCCTGATGAACAACTGACTGAGTTTTTCGCGGCTCATGCGCTTTATGACGATCCCAGCCTGATGCCCACGCTTGATCCGGAGCAACGCGCTCGCGAGGTTCTTAGTCGTTCCAACTGGAACATTGGCTATGATGATGATTGGCTGGACGGCATCAGAGAGACGTTGAGCCGTCAGGAGTTCATCGATAATTGCCGTCAAATGCTAATCATGCGTGGTGATGCGCTGATGCCTGAGAATTTTGATCACGCCGTTGACCAGTATGGTACGCAGGCGAGGCAGGCAATGATCTGGACTGCTGCCCCCTCTACTCCGGAAAAGCGCGACCAGGTGCGTGAGCGCTGGCTTCAGGCAGGCCGCATATTAATAGACACGCTGGATGAGATTGATGGCATCCATATGTATCGTGCAGGAGCACAGGCATTCGCCATGATGGCAGCACCACTCCGTGAGCAGATTGAACGCTTCCATGCCTATCATGAAGGAGAGGAAGCGGATGATGTGTATCAACATCAGTCAGACTATATCACCGAGTTGCATCAGACATATCAGCGCATGCTGACCGAATTGCAGGAAGCAACCGAGCAATATGATATCATGACACTGGCCGCTGCCTGGGATGGCTGCACCAATAGCTGCCGTGAGATTATAGATAGCATGGGCGGCAGCATGCTGCTGGGCGCCGGTGAAGAAGAAGCCAGTGATTTTCTCAATGATCTGAACACATTGGTTGAACAGCATATTGAGGCGAATCATCATTTTCTGCCACTGATTATTCGCACGCATGTGATGGCGCATCATGAAGATGGCATGGCGATGCTTATGCCAGAAGACAGAGAAAAACACAGCCACGTTGTCGCCCGCGCGCTGATTCATCCGAAAGACCTCGAAGTGGTCGCCGACTATATGCAGTCCATTGGCGCCTTAGAGGGACAACGTATTGATGTTGATATCGAGCCGGGCGCAGATAGTGCGGAGATAGAAGATACTGCACAAGGCATCTCCGGTCAGGTTCGACTCGTGCCAATGGATGAGACCTATTGGGCGGTTGATGCAGATGAGAGCGAGATGCGTCCACCCTTTTTGCTGGAAGTGAGCAAGCCGGAACTATTATTGAATGGAGCGCTGGGCTTTACACTTTCGGATAATCAACAGCACAGAACATCGTCACGCAGTATGTTTTTAGCCCAACTGGAGCGCTATCGTCATCCGGAGGAGACCTCGACCAAAGCCGCTTACATGGATGGGCTGGCTGACCTCGCCGCCATGACTGAATATTTTATGGATATGGGCGGGCGTGATTCAGGCGGGCCAGATGCAGAGAGTGACGGAGATGACCCGGTGATGTCTCTCTTTTAATCAGCTTTGGTAACGCTCTACCGAATGCACAGCAGGTTTGGCGCGCAGCGCAGCAATGATATTGTTCAGGTGACGAACATCTTCGACTTCAATATCAATTAAAATCTCAAAGAAGTCATGCGACCTGCTGAGAATCTTCATATTATTGATATTACCCATATCCTGAGAAATGGCATTGGCAATGGTGGCCAGCGAACCCGTTTCATGCGCCACCATTGCCTTCAAGCGTCCGATATGCGTTTGTTTTCCGGTTTCTTCCGATTCCCACGCCACATCAAGCCAGCGCTCCGGCTGATCGGTAAAGTTCTCCAGCGTGTCACAATCGATGGTATGGATGGTCACCCCCTTGCCCGTTGTGACGATGCCGACGATGCGGTCCCCCGGAATGGGATGACAGCACCCGGCATAATGCATAGCCATGCCAGGAATCAGCCCTTTGATGGGAATGGTAGGGCCAAGCGATGGCGCATCCTTGCCGCTACGCAGTTTGCGCAAAATGAAGTTGCGCTTTTTCTTATAGCGTTCCTTCTGTCCGGGAAAGACTGCATCAAACACTTGATTACGATTGAGAATCCCCTCGCCGACTTCGGCATAAATATCATCCGTTGATTTTTTACCAAAATGACTGACCGCCGGGTCCATCATTTTTTCAGACAGATCGTGCCCATGCTGGCGGAATGTTTTAGTCAGAATATTCTTACCAAGCTGGATATATTCCTGACGCTGTTGCGTGCGGATGAATTTGCGAATTTCCGATCGCGCCTTCCCTGTAGCGACAAAGCGCTCCCAGGTGGGCGATGGCGTCTGTGTTTTTGAGCGGATAATATCGACCTGATCGCCATTTTGCAGTTGCGTACGCAACGGAACAATCCGGCCATTTACCTTCGCGCCCACACAGGTGTGGCCCACAGCCGAGTGGACGGCAAAGGCAAAATCCACCGGTGTTGCGCCTTTAGGAAGCTCAATCAAATCACCTTTGGGGGTGAAGCAGAATACATGATCGTGATACATCTCCAGCCGGGTATGCTCGAGAAAATCCTGAGCATCCGGGCTGTGCTGAAGAATATCCATCAATTCGCGCAGCCAGCGAAATTGTGTTCCTTCGCGCTTAGCCTCAACACCCTGCTTATAGGCCCAGTGCGCCGCCACCCCGTATTCGGCAATATCATGCATCGTGCGCGTGCGTATTTGCACTTCAATACGCTGATTCTGTGGGCCAATGACCGTGGTGTGAATCGATTGATAGCCGTTGGGCTTGGCCGTTGAGATATAGTCCTTAAACCGGCCCGGCACCATGGAATAGGCTTCATGAATGGCGCCAAGTGCCCGATAGCAATACTCAATGTCATCCACAATGACACGAAACGCCATAATATCGCTCAGCTGTTCAAAGCTGATATTGTTCAATTCCATTTTTTTCCAGATGGAATAGGGCTTTTTCTCGCGCCCGGTCACCGTACATTTCACCTCTGCCTTCTGCATTGTCTGCTCAAGCTCGGCGATAATACTATCGACCAGCGGCTGCCCTTCGGCTCGTAGATAAGACAGCCGGTTGATAATAGATTCACGCGCTTCCGGATGCAGTTCGGCAAAGGCCAGATCCTGCAATTCTTCTTTAAACTGACGCATGCCGATGCGCTCAGCCAGTGTAGCATAAATCTCCAAGGTCTCATGGGCAATGCGCTTGCGTTTTTCTTCTTTTTTAATGTGATTCAAGGTGCGCATATTGTGAAGTCGATCCGCGAGCTTGACCAGCAGCACGCGGATATCTTCTGACATGGCGATCACCAGCTTGCGGAAGTTTTCCGCCTGCCGCCACTCCTCGGATTTGCCTTCCAGCTTGGAGAGTTTCGTCACCCCATCAACAAGCCCGGCAATTTCCTCACCAAATTGCTGCCTGATTTCCTCGGTGGTGACATCGGTATCTTCAACTGTGTCATGTAGGAGCGCTGTGACGATACTGGCATCGTCCAGCTTCAGATCGGTCAGCAGCCCGGCTACTTCCAGCGGGTGCGTAAAATATGGATCACCGGATGCGCGTATTTGTTCGCTATGGGCGTTTTTGGAAAACATAAACGCCCGGTTGATCAGCGACGTGTCGGTCTCGGCATGATAGGCCTTAATACGCTCAATTAATTCCGTCTGCTGAATCATTGAAGGTTATCCATTCACATATCAACGGCCAGCTAGCTACTGTGCCCGATACCAATTATAGCTTAAGCGAACAGCAGAATCACCTGTATATTGCAGCGCATTAATGCGTATCTTCAGGCGGCGCTATGCCGCCAGCGACTCCTTTGTAAATATCGCGGGCTCGCGCTCCTTCAATTCTTTCGTCAATTGGTCTTTCATGTCATACAATCTGGAGTACCAGTCATAGCGCTCACGATAATGCTGGGAGAGCAGCCGATGCTTTTGCACATAATCATAGGCTGCCCGGGTGATGGAGGCACGCAGATCCGGCTGTTCAATCAAATCGCGTAATTGTTGCTCGCATTCCTGCATATCATGAAAGATGATGCCGTTTTCACGATGGTTGATAACTTTGCCATAGACGACAGGGCTGGCAACAGCGACGACACTATGGGAAGCGGCTTCAATAAATTTCAAGTCGCTCTTCATACTGCTAAATACCGTATCTTCCAGCGGCATCAGCAATATGTCGCTATTCCATAGTGTCTTTTTATAGGTCATATAATCACATAATTCGGTGAAGTTCTTGCGATCCGTCTTCAATGCGTCATAGAAGGTTTTGTCATAGATAACCTCGACCCGTAATTGCGGGTATTCATCGAGCAAACGATTAATAACCGGGGCAATTTGTGCGGCTTCCTTTTCGCGGTTCAGGGCACCGAAAAACAGGGTGATTTCTTTATCCGGATCAATATCGCGATAGGGCGGTAGCACTGCCACCTGATTGGGGAACATACCGACATGCGGGTTGAACTGACGCATATATTCCGCCAGTTCCGGTGTGGAGGTTTGGATGGCATGGGTACCGGTGAGCGTCAGATAGCCTTCTTCGCCAATTTTGGGGAAATGCTCCGGATAATCATCAAACTCCAGAATCACCAGATAATCATTATCCACCATTCGGCGAATACGCTCATAATCACGAGGCCGGTGTAACAATGGCCGCTGCCAGATCAGAATATGCGCCTGATCGGGTCGCGGTTGGTAAAGCGGGATGTCATTAATCCGATGAACTGAATGGACACCCGGTATGGACTCCATAAATATTGTGGGCTCCGTCACCCGCACATCATTGCAGGCACCAATTGGCTTCAGCATCGCCGATTGTATCATCATTTTACGTTCCAAAGGCTTTTTACCTGCCGTCACCACATACTGATAGGCTTGCGACTGCTGACGGTAGGCTTCAACATCCGTTCCCAGCCATTGGAGAATCGGCTCCATTTTCTCCATAAATTTGGGTTGATTTTCATTATGGTAGTTGCGTCCATCCACACGATAGATATGCAGCCCGGCCTGCTCGAATAATTCGGTAATGCTCTCCAGGGTGAAAAAGCGCAAATGCGTCTTGTCGAGAATGCCGCCATTCTCTCTATAGCGGAATTGATTGCGCAGAATGAACACGGCAACCGTCCAATGCGCCACATTGGGAATACAGGCGACAATGGTGCCGTCTTCTGCAAGATAATTTACATGCTCTTTGAGTACACGCCATGGATCAACCAAATGCTCCAACACATCTCCATAGATGATGCAGTCGAGTGACTCTTTTTCCACACCAAAATCGGCAAGTGGCGACTCTTCCACATTGGCCACATGCACCTGATCCAGCCGGGTTTTAGCCTTTTCGGCAACATCGTCGATAATTTCCAATCCGGTATAGTGACAGTCCGGGTTGCGTCGTTTGTAGGACTGGCCAAACGCACCGGCTCCGCAGCCTACTTCCAGTATGTGACGCGCATCTTTCGGCGTCAGCAATAGCAGTTCGGGGTTGACCTGATCATAATATTTTGGCGGCGGTGACATAGACAAACAATTCCATTAGTTATGTGATTCATCATAATAGCTTCCGGTTGGCGTGGCGAGAAACGCAGCCAACGGAATATCTTCCTGCCTGAGAAAACCCTGCGACGGTACAGCCCCGGTCGCTGCCATTTCCACCACAGCAACGACCGAAGCGGCTGTCGTCCAGGAAATAGCGCGCCAGTCATGTCCCGCTATGGTTTTGGGATGGTAGGCGCGCACAAATTCTTCGCGCCAGATTTTTTCATCCACCCATCCCTCGACGGCGGCATGAACATAGACGACATCATCATTGACCGGAGGTTTAGCCTCCACCAGAATCTGTCCTGCCAATTCCCTGTTGTTTTTCATCAGGAGCTCATTGAAGAAAAATCGCATCAGGCGGCAATGGCCCGGGTAACGCATGGTTTTGTAGTTCAGCAGATCCACCTTACCGTCAAAGGTTTCACACATTGTACCAAGCCCGCCGGAAGTGCTGAATGCTTCCAATGTCACCCCGTCAATGACAATGGTTTCAATCTCCTGCATTGGCGGCATCATACGGCGCTGGCCGTTTTTGATCACTTCACAGTCATTGAGATATTCATTCACCACCCCTTCCGGCGACCAGTTAAAGGCATAGCCCAGCAACCCCGATGGGTGGCGCGGCAAGGCCCCGACTCGCAATTCTATATCTCTGAGCTTCGTAAATTTGCTTGCCAGGTGGGTGCCAACGATACCGATAAAGCCCGGCGCCAGGCCACATTGCGGTGCCATCAGACTGGAGGATTTCGCTGCCATTTCACGAATTGCATTGGTCGTTGGCACATCTTCGGTCAAATCAAAATAATGAATGCCGGATGCGTGCGCGGCTGTCGCCACCTTCAAATTGGCGTCATACGGCAAGCAGGAGACCACCGCTCCTACTTTTTTCATGGTTGCTGTCAGCGATGCTGTGTCATCGATTGATCCTGTATCGCAAGCAAAGGGCAATCCATCACGCGGCCGCATGTCCAGACCGGTCACCTGATAGCCGGTTTCATGCAGCAAGGTGCCGACCAATGAACCTACTTTGCCCAGCCCTACCACGAGTACCTGCTCAAACTGTCTGGATGTCATTCATGTCCCCCGCTTAATCCGGTAGCAGATAACACTGCTGCCTTACGTCAGACAAGCGAAAATGCAGCGCTCGTTAACCCATTGTGTACCCTGCCATGATATAAAGACTCGTTATGTTTTACCGCTAAGACAGTGCTGTGCTGCAACTATTCTTTACTTCCTATTTTCATTTACGAGACAGGAACCGTCATTGTGCCGTTATCCTGATCTTGATGGTGCTAATGATAGCATCTCCCTTATCAGCTGCACCGCCTACCCCCCTGCTTGGCTATCGTGGAGCGGTGGATAGCCCGGCGATGAACAGCACGGCGCCCCTCCCTTCCGTTGAGGTTCAGCCGCATCCGGCGAACAAAATGCCGAGCATGCCAGCCACACGCACTGTAGACAGACCCTTCACGCAGCCATTAGCCAGCCCGTCACCTGAAATGACTCCGCCATCTGCAGAAACACCACGCCCTATTGCTCCACCCTCTCCGCTCCCCTTGCAGGGTGAAGCACGCTATCAACTCGTCTATCAGGATATTTCCATGGGCGATGTGCAGATTCGTCTTGATCAGGGACGCATGCAATTGCCGTTGCTGCGCCTGGCACATTTGCTGGATTTTCCGATTCATTACAACTCCCGTACCGGACGGGCTGAGGGCTGGTTCATCTACCCGCAGAATGTTTTTATGTTCGAGGCGTCCGCGCAGGAAAAAAAGGCCCTAAAAGCGAAAAAGAGCTCGGCTGATATTTATGTCGACAGCGCCCTTGTCGGTGGCTTATGGCCCATCGATTTCATGGCAGAACATGCATTGCAGCGCCTCTATGTGCTGCCACGCCAAACCATTCCCGCCCTCACACGGCTGGAACAGATTCGACTGCTTCGCGAGCAACTGGAAATACGCCGCCTGCAGACCTTACAATCGCAGGAATGGCAGTAGTGCAGCGCTTGGTTAGGCTGCCTGCTGCACCGGCTGCGTCAGATCAAGCCCATGGCGGTTGGCATACATTACAATGCGGGGCCAATTATCCAGCGATGATAAATGCGCATAGATAAAGGGCAGATAGCCGCTTTTGCGTAAGCTGAGATAGGCATCATCCGGCAGGTTATTCAGTGCTTCGGTATTGACGATTTTGAATCCGCCCAGCTTGCGATCCTTGCCTTCAGCAACCGTGACACTGACACCGTTATCCTGCAGGAGATTATGCTGCATTAATGTTTCTACAAAGCGCTGGGTCGTATTGTTATCCTGCTGGAATGTTTCGCAGAACTTCAGTGCGTTGGTAATGACATCAGTCTCCGCACCATCCTGAAAGAAAGGCCGTTCCGGGTTATTGGCCACGTAGAGCGCACTGCCTTCATCAATCGCCAGGAAATATTTTTCATCGTCTTTGGGCCCACGAATTAAGACAAATGGATAGCGGCGAATATAGGCCGGAATATAGCAGCCCTCAACCCAGTTCCCCTGCGGATCAATGAACGCGTTATGCGTATCCAGTCCCATCACGGCAACCGGCATCGGTACATCAGCTCCCACAAACACCAGCGGATAGCTCTTGGCGAGCAACAACATTTCTCCAATATTGGCCGGACATGAGTTCGCATTGCGGGCAAAAAGATAGTCCCCCTTGGCACGCAAGCCCGCCCCCCGGTGGCGCTCCTGCTCTAATGGTTTTGGGTCATGATAAAAGAGTGGCAACCCCCCTGCGGCAATCTGCGGCTCAGATGTTGCCGCTGCATTATCCTGCGATGTTACGGCCTGCGCTGTTACAGGTTGTGATGGTTGTTCAGCCATGTTCCTTCTTCTCCCCTGATAAAATCAATCATTTGGCCTTATGCTATGTAATCGGTTTAACCGCTACTGTCCATGCCAGAAGCAATCCACACCATTTGCGAAAGTTCAGTTGTTCAACCTCAGGGCCCGCACTATAATAAACTGCGTTTATGCTATAATAAACTGCGTTTATGTTTGTACATACGCACGATCCGTCGCATGGGCGACGACCCGCAGTAGTCTGATAGCCGTTTGGTTTTTGTGTAGTAATATACGCAATCGACGATATAACATTTTTATTGATTCACACAGCTAAGCAGGGGTTTCCACCATGGCGCGTATTGCAATTGGCGGAATGCATCATGAAACCAACAGCTTTGCGCCGGTCAAAGCCACGCTGGAGGATTTTGTAAGAGCCGATGGCTGGCCGCCTCTGTGCGAAGGGCCTGCATTGCTGCGCGAAGTGGCCGGTATGAATCTGCCTATCAGTGGCTTTATTGACGCCACCAAAGAGCAGCATGAACTGCTGCCACTCATGTGGTGTTCTGCCCCGCCAAGTGCGCCGGTTCGTAAAAGTGCGTATGAAGAGCTGGTCGGCAAGCTACTGCATAAGCTCGATGTGGAACTGCCACTTGATGCCGTGTTTCTTGATTTGCATGGAGCCATGATTGCCGAACATATACTGGACGGTGATGGCGAATTGCTGAGGCGTGTGCGTGAGGTGATTGGCCGCACGCCATTGGCCGTCAGCTTTGACATGCATGCCAACATTTCAGAGCAAATGATCGGCATGGCTGATTGGATTGTTGGCTACCGCACTTACCCGCATCTGGACATGGCCGATACCGGCAAGCGCGCGGCGGCAGGCGTCGAGCAAATGCTGCAGCATAACTATAAACCGATGAAACTGTTCCGCCGCCTGCCATTCCTTATACCTATCACCAGTCAGACCACCCTGACAGAACCGATGCGCGGCATCATGCATATGGCAAAGTCACTCTCCACCAATGGGGATACGCTGGAGTTTTTTACCGGCTTTCCCCCGGCGGATACGCCTGATACCGGCCCTATTGCCATTGGCTGTGGTTATCAACCGGAATTATCGGAAGCGGTCCATGAGTTGCAGGCCCATGCGATTAATCTGGAGCGCGCGTTCCATTCTGAATTGCTGCCCGCTAAAGAAGCCGTGGCAGAGGCGATGCAACGTTATGATGGTAAACCGATTATTATTGCCGACACGCAGGATAATCCCGGTGCTGGTGGCAATGGGGACACAGTTGGGTTGCTGGATGCGCTGATTAAAGCAGTCGCCAAAGATGCCGTATTTGCCATTGTCAATGATCCGCAATCAGCGGCTAAAGCACACAAATTAGGCGTGGGCGCGCAAGGTGTGTTCTCCATCGGTGGTAGCAACCCGTTACCCGGGCAAACGCCCTTTCGAGGTCAGTTTACGGTTGATCACATCACTGATGGAGAATTTACCTGTACCGGCCCGATGTTCGGCGGCACTCAGATGCGATTAGGCTTGATGGCGGTCTTGCGGCTGGCGGGGGTAAAAGTGGTAGTCTCCAGCATCAAACATCAATGTGCCGATCTGGCCATGCTGAGGCATGTCGGCATTGAGCCTGAAAAAGAGAAGATTCTGGCCATCAAAAGCTCGGTGCATTTTCGGGCGGATTTTGAAGCAATCGCCGGGGATATCATCCTCGCCGAGGCACCTGGCCCCAATATCGAAAACCCGGAGAACATTCCATACAAGCATTTACGTACCGGCATTCGCCTGCGACCCGGTGGCCCGGAGTTTCAACCGAATGGTGGATATCCGTCGGCGCCTGCGCGTAAGCTTTCAGCCTATTAGCGTACTGTATTAGCCTTTCTCTATTTTCTTGCAATTTATGAAGAATACGGCATAAAAAGTTAAAAAATAAACAGGTGCCGTTACATGAGCTGGATCGAAAACCGTATTGAATTTGGACAACTGCTTGAGAGAGCAATTACAGTCATCGGCTACGGCCTGAACCGAGATGATTACGGAGCAGCTAATCAGGGCAGACGTTTAGGCCAGTTCAAAGAATTCGAAGCCACAATGTTACGTCTGTTACCCCCAGATACTTATACCGAACATACATTACGCAATGAAATGCGGCTTATTCGTCAAGGTAAACAAGACGAGCCTCCTTCTGATTTATTAGTAAAGACCATTATTGATGCACTTCGTCGCGGCCCTTTCTGGCGTGATCTTACTACAGAAGAATCACAATTCCTGCTTGATCGTCATGATGATGGAGGAGAAAGAAAATATTCCTACGCAAGGGTAAACGCCACCCAGGATATGGAGCGGATTGTCGAACAGCTATGCGACTTGTGCGGTTATGAGCCACACGTTGAGCAGGATGAATTTGATGTAGATGCATGGTTGCGCGAGGCTATTGCTGATGAATTAGCGCAAGATACCAACGTTGAAGCAAGCACGCACACCGCCGATGTGGCAGACAACACACTCACACAGCAGAGCGCAGCACAGGATGCATTGCGCTACACCCTTACAGATGCCATCTCCGCATTGCGTGCCTATATTTTTCACGTATTTCTGAGGAAGAAACCTCAGATGTTACCGCAGTCCATAAAGCGTGTATGACCTATGCCAGACGATATAACACGCCGGAAAGTACGGTACGCGCTGAACGGGATGATGAGCTTCGGGGCATTGCAAACACAATTAAAAATGCGCTTATGCAGGAAAATGAAACCATGGCACGTTACGTTATAAACCGCTATATGCCTGAACAGGATCGAGATACACTCATTGGTGCGTTTGATCGCATTGGCCAGGAAGTCCAAGCTAGGGAATAGTCCATCATATATGATTTTTGGCAATCATTTTCCTGCGAATCAAATGATCAATCGACAGTATGCCCGGGCCACGCAGGAAAATAGTGCCAAGCAGAAATGCCCAGAAGATGTGATCTGTGCTGTGTTGATAGGTAAATTCGATGATGGCCGTCATGATCAGTAGTCCGCCCGCTGCAACACGTCCGCCTAGTCCCAGCACAAGCAGTACCGGCAGCACCAGCTCGCCTGCCGTGCCCATATAGGCCGCTAATTGAGGGGATAAGCCGGGTACCGGATGCTCATAGGTAAAAAGAAAAATGGCCGAGTCAAAATTGGTGAATTTTTGCCACCCGGAGGTGAAGAAAATATTGGCCATGTAGAGGCGAATAGACATATCAAGCAGCGGCGCCCCAAAACGCTCAAGCAGTGTCACCGCACTTGCTATGAGGCGCATAATAGCAACATGTATCGATGGTGATTCAAGACTCAGGGATGCGGTGTTCATGTTAGCTTTCCTTGTCTATAAAGTGTGTTCATTGGGTTTCTGTACAGAAACCCAATGACGCTCAAGCGGCGCTAAGCCTTATGCGCAGCATAACCGTGCGCTACCGCTTCGCTACTTGAGCGCCATAAGGCGCGGCGCATTCTGCAATCACACACTGGATTGCAGGAATAATTCATGCAACGCCAACATCCCACTTTGTGGCTGTTGGCACGCGCTTGCTAGTCGATTCTTCTATATTTGGAGATAGAGTGAATCGACTATCCATTTCATATACTGATATTCGCAGCAAAGGCGCCACCCGTTACATGACGCAGTAACATCGCCTGTATATCTGCGCTGTCACATTGCTCCAGATGTGTCTCAATCGCCTGTTCCAGCGAGGTGCTGCGGCCAAGGCTATCAAGCCATCGCCACTCCGCCTCGGATAATGTCAGGGTTTCGACAGACAAACTCGGTGTCCGATAATGGAGGAGATATTCCGGCTTTTGCCGACATTCAATACTATCCGCCATATGCTCTGACTGGTGGGCCTGCCATATTGTGCTGGCATTATAGCTCGTCTGTTGCAGTGTGACCGATGGATGCAAGGGTAATTGCAACGCGGCATAATGCTCTGCCGGGATGGTGCGTAATTGCTCCAGCAACAGATGCGGTGCATCTTCACACCAGTAGGCCTGATGCCGAGCCCATTCGAGATGCGCTACATCCGGCAAATAAGGCAGGCTGGCCGCCGGTTCAAAGCCAATGATAAAATCCGGCAATAATGAGCCATAATGATGCAAGACACCTGCCTGAGGTGGGTGCGATTGCACGAACTGCATGGCCATTTGCCGAAAAAATGCCTCACCAACCAACTGCTGAACCACAAGAAAGATCTGGCGCAGGCTATCCGTCAATGAGGTGTGCATATTGCGCTGATGAATCGTCACGCGGTGTGACGGCTGAATGGCGTCGGGAGCTGCTGCCAGTCCCCGCTGGGTCGCCACAAATTGCCGCTGTAATGTTACTAGCGTGCCTTCAGGCGGCATGGCGTGTCTCCCGAATGGCCGGATGTTCGCGCAGCATTGCTTCCGCCTTGCGTGCTTCACCCAACAGCACTGACAGGTCCGGCACATCCGTATCCCATTCGATCAGGCTGTGTACAGGACGTTGCAGATGCGTCAGCGCCTGATGGTAGCAGGCCCACACTTCATCTGATACTCGCGAGCCATGATCATCGATTTTCACCACACTGCCACCTTCCTCCGGCATATCGGCATGTCCGGCCAGATGTATTTCCTGCACCTCATCCCATGGCAGGTTGGCGAGATAGGCATCCAAATTACCTCCCAGATTATACAGACTGACAATGATGTTATTCACATCGAGCAACAGGCCGCAGCCGGTACGCTCCGTCATTTCGCAGAGAAAATCCGTCTCATGCATCTCCTGCCGATCGAATGTCAGATAGGTGGAAGGATTTTCCATCAATATGCGCCGCTTCAAGCGTGACTGTACCTGATCGATATTGCGGCAGAGTACCTCCAGCGCTTCGGCTGTATAAGGAAGAGGCAACAAATCATTGGTGTAGATGCCTCCGGCATGGCTCCACGAGACATGCTCACTGATAAAGAGGGGGTCCGTTTTTTCTACCAGTGCCGCCAGCTGCTCCAGATGCGCTCTATCGATACCTTCTGCTGATCCGAGTGAGAGTGCCGTGCCGTGAATGCTTAACGGATAGTGCTGGCGCACACGATCAAGATAGGCAATGGTGCGTCCACCCCCGAAAAAATTCTCGGCATGAATTTCCAAAAAACCAATGGAAGGCTGATCCTGTTCTATCTGCGTATAATGCGGCCCGCGCAGGCCAATGCCGACATCGTCTCTCATGGTGGCACTGGATGCCATATGCGTTCCCCTGTATGGTGCGTATCTCTTATCATGCATTCGCTGTCTGGCGACATATCATTACATTGCCTCATGCCACAAGCCACCATTTTACCTTATGCCAATATTGACTGGGATCAGCACTTGCCCCGCTCCCAGCATTATGGCGATGGCTATTATGGCCGCGATGATGGGCTGGCGGAAAGCCGTCATGTGTTTCTGGCAGGCAATAAACTGCACGAGCGATGGAAACAATGGTCACGTCCACATTTTGTCATCGGTGAGACTGGATTTGGCAGCGGCCTGAATTTTCTCGCTGCCTGGCAGCTCTGGCGCGAGATCGCCCCCAAACAGGCACGGCTACATATGGTGTCGGTAGAACTGCACCCGATGCAGCCTCAGGATATGCGCCGTGCGTTATCAGCCTGGCCAGAGCTGACGCCGCTGACCGACACGCTTTTAGCTGACTACCCACCTCCCTTTCCCGGCTATCATCGGCTGATTTTCGATGGAGGGCGCATTGTTCTCACCTTGATGTTTGGTGACGCGACCAGCATGTGGCAAGAGAGCACTGCCCATGTCGACGCCTGGTTTCTCGATGGATTTGCTCCATCCGGCAATCCCGGTATGTGGCAACCCGACCTGTTTGACGCCATGGCTGCACGTAGTCATGCCGAGACCACACTCGCCACCTTTACTGTCGCACGCCGGGTGCGGGATGGATTGCAATCAGCCGGATTCACTACCAGCAAGGCCACAGGCTTCGGACGTAAACGGGATATGCTGTGTGGAGAGTATCATGGTGCAGCTTATCAGCCACCTGCCAGCCCGTCAGAGGTAACTATCGCCGGTGCCGGGCTTGCAGGCATTGCCGCCGCGCATGCACTGGCGCAGCGCAATATTGCATCGACGGTGATGGACCCGAACGGTACTGATGGTGGTGCCTCTGCCAACCCGGCCGCAGTGATGATGCCCTACTTTACCGCTGACTGGAGTGCGCGTGGCCGTTTTTACGCAAATAGCTACTGGTTCAGCCGCAATCAGATGCGGCACCTGCCCGCAGATATGGCACAGCGCTGTGGCATTCTGGAATTACCGGTAGAGGAAAAAATACGCGAGAGACAACGTAAATATCTTAGCCTTAACATTCCTGACACTGTGCTCAGGCCTGTCAGCGCGACAGAAGCCACCCATCATGCCGGTATAGCATTATCCAGCGATGGTTTGTGGTATCCTGAAGCCGGGTGGGTCTCATTGCAGGCATGGCGCGACCATATGATGGCCTGTTGGTCGAATCATATTCAGCTTGTCACACAGCCTTTGGACGATAAGGCCTGCGCTCAGGGCCATACGGTCATTTTAGCTACATCCGGCCAGTTGCCCGAGCGATTACCATCATTACCCATCAAGGCGTTGCGTGGTCAGGCCACCCGGTTTGCGTCCACCAGTCACAGTTCCCGGCTTTCGTGCGTGCTGCATTATGGCGGATATGTGACCCCTGCTATTCATGGTCACCATATTTGCGGATCTACCTATGACCGCAACCAAAACCAGGCGCACATTACCGAGGAGGATAATCGACAGAACCTCTCACGCTTACATCGTGCCGTCCCGGTGCTGATTGAATCGACAACAGACACTTTGTTACCACAAGTGAAGGGATGGGCCGCCCTGCGCGGCACTTCGGCGCATCACCTTCCCCTTATTGGCTCGTGGCAGCTCCATCACCCCGCCTCTCTCTATACCAGTTTAGCGCATGGCTCTCGCGGATCACTGAGCTGTGCGCTGGCGGGCGAATTGCTCGCCAGCCTGATCTGCGGTGAACCGCTGCCAGTTGAGCAGTCCGTTCTGGCGGCGTTGTTGCCAAAAGATTTAGCCGATGTTTCAACCACCGTCTCATGACATATATTTAGTTATAGTGTGTTTAGTGTATTTCTCTACAGAAATACACTGACGCTCAGGCGGCGCTAAGCCTTACGCGCCATAGGGCGCGGCGCACAGTCGCGCTTGCTAGTCGATTCCAGTACGTCTGAAAATGAAATGAATCGACTATAGCAGTAACGAAAGGGTAAGCGACAGGGCGTAAGATAGCAGTGTATATTCACCATAAAGGTCCGGTATGGTCCTGCGTTCTAAAATCACGCGCAAATTAATGCTACTTTTGGTATTGATGGTCACGGCCATCGGTGGGCCGGCCATCTGGGCATTGATGCAAATGCATGAGCTGTCGGAAGAACGGGTGATGCTGGCACGTGCTGATATTCCCGCCAGCCTGCTTATTGATACATTTAATGATTATCGTACGATCACCGCAGAGACGAGCATATCCTCTGCCGCCTATGACCGTTATATGCAGGAATTTGATCTGCATAAAGCAACGCTGGCAACGTATCTGGCAGGTATTGATCAGCAAGACCTCATTGGAGAACATCCCGTTATCCGCCCGGCGATACATTCCTTACGCAACGGCATTGATGAATTGCGATCAATTGAAGCAATGCATTCTCAACATCAATCTGCACTCCGTCAGAATCCTGAAGATGAAGCTCTTGCCCGGACGCTACGCCTCCTGGAGACGCAGCGCAGTGAATTGCTGGCCCAACTCCATCGCACTGCCAGCACCGTGCAAAGCGCCATACGCGATATGGTACAGCACCACACTTCTCACAGTGTCTACTATATCTATGCATCTCTTATTATCAGTCTCGTTCTGTCAGTCATCATTGCCCTGGTGGCTTATCGCCATATGGTGCGACCTCTAAGAAAAGCAATTGGCGTGCTGGTGACGCTCTCGAAAGGCAAAACCAACGTGCGCATCCGCAAGATCGACCGGCATGATGAAATTGGCATTCTCATTCGCACCCTGGCTACCTTCAAAGAAAAGACAGAAGCATTCAACGCCATGATGGAGCGCGAAAAGCGCCTGAACCGCATGGCGCAGGAAGCACGCGAGAAGGCTGAACAGGCCAATGAATATAAAAGCCTGTTTCTGGCCAATATGAGTCATGAGATTCGCACTCCACTCAACGGCATCATGGGAATGACCGAATTGCTTGCCAATACACCACTCAATGATAAGCAGGAGCGCTATGCCGATCGCATTTACGGCTCCGCACAAACATTGCTGGCGCTCCTTAACGATATTCTCGATATCTCCAAAATTGAGGCAGGTGAACTCACCCTGGAATCCACCTCCTTTCATTTGGCGACATTGGTCAAAGAGGTGGCGGATTTGATGACGACGCGTATCGCAACGCCAGATAAGGTCGATTTGCTTATCTATGTCGACCCATCCCTACCTTCGCAATTCTTAGGCGACCCGCTGCGCATACGGCAAGTGTTGACAAACCTGTTGGGCAATGCTGTCAAATTTACCAAACATGGTCATATTCTGCTCGACATCACGGGTAAGGAGACAGAGCCAGGGCAATGGCAACTGCGCTGCGCCGTCTCTGACACAGGCATTGGCATTGCCAAGGACAAACAGGAACAAGTGTTTGACAAGTTTTCACAAGCCGACACCTCTACCAGCCGTCAGTTTGGTGGCACTGGGCTGGGTTTATCCATCTGCCGTCAGTTGGTAGAAATGATGGGTGGATCAATTACGTTGGAGAGCGATGAGGGAGAAGGCTCTACCTTCACCGCGACCATTCAGCTACCGATTGACCATCAGGCAGAAGACGCAGCGCAGCCGATGCGTGATTGGAATGCGCTGGAGTCATACACCATGTTAATCGCCGGTGCCTGCCCACTGATGCGTCAGCATCTGCGAAGCTATCTGACGCATTATCACATTACGCCACGTTTCGCCGGTAGTGAGGATGTGCTGGTGCCTGCCTGCAAAAAAGCGCAGGATGAGAATGCCCCCTATCATTCGCTTCTGCTGGTGGCTCCCGGTATCAAGGATATAGCGCTACTGCATGCCGATATACGGCGTCAACCTTATCTAACCTCAACTCCCATATTGATACTCGCGCCGCTGTTAGATCAGCACCATGAATGGCCAGGGGGTGATGCGACTCATATGATCAGCCTGCCGCTCTGTGCCGCCGAACTACTCGATATATTATCGCAGCAGCTGAGGACGCCCCTCGCTTCCCCGGGCATATCGGAGGCGGATGCATCGTTTATCTACCCTCCTCTATAATATTGAATGTCGTCATTGGAAGGACCACACACTATGCAAAAGATCACCTGCCGTTTTGAGAATGTTCACGCTTTGGTGGTAGATGATTATTTCGTCAATCAGGAGCTTGCACAGGGGATGCTGGAGATGATGGGATGTCGCGTTGATATTGCCGAAGATGGTGAGGAGGCCCTGCAAATGGCGCGCCATACAGCCTATGACATTATCTTTATGGATTTACAAATGCCGGGCAAGGATGGCTACGACACAACCCGCACATTGCGCGCTGACAGCACGCCGAATGATCACACCCCAATTATCGCCCTGAGCGCTAATGCCATGACAAGCGACCGGCAGCGCTGTCTCGATGCGGGGATGAATGACTACCTGGCCAAGCCGCTTGAAGGCCAAAAACTGGAAGCGGTGCTTACTACCCATCTTGGCTCACATCTGAAGACGGATGGGTAGTATGGCGCAGCGACTCCTGGCCACACAAGCTGAACGGCTGACCATTCTCATTGTTGAAGATGACCCGGCATTCCGTTCGCTCGTGAGAAGTTGCCTTGAAGGGCATGATAAAGTCACTGCTGAGACTGCCGATGCCGGATTGGAACGGTTTAAAAAACAACATCCGGATATTACCTTTCTGGATATTCGTCTGCCTGACGGTAACGGGTTGGATGTGTTGCGCGAGATGCGCGCCTTCGACCCCCATGCCTTTATCGTCATGGTCACCTCAAGCATTCTGAAAAAAGATGCACAGGAGGCACTCGCACGGGGCGCAGCCGGATATATCACCAAGCCCTTTAACCGGCAAAAGCTGCAAAAACAACTGGATCTCTATCAACGCTATCGCGATAAGCATGGATTGCCGACCAGTGCTCAGCGTGCCCGTACCTATCATACGAAACTGCAGCAAGAGGCTGGTAGTCGGCCGGCCTCCGGCAAAGGCCCGATCATCCCGGATGTGCCGGATATTATTCACAGCTGGTCCGTGCTCTATGCCGATCCGGTTTATTCTCGGGCAGAGACAACGAAAAACGACCTTAAACGCCTGGGCATTCGTCATATCGATACAGTCGAAAATGGTCAGGCGGCGTGGGATATGCTCCGCTCACATGATTATCACCTGCTCTTTGTTCAGCCCCAGTTACCGGAAATTGATGGGCTGTTGCTGACACAATTGTTGCGTCGACGTGAATCCGGGCGAGGCAGCAGCCCTGCCGTCATCATCGGTATGCTGGACGAACAGGCAGCAGAGGCCACCCCCAGGAAATGCCTTGCAAGCGGGATGGATCACACGGTGACACTGCCATTGCATTACCCGCAACTTGATGAGTTGACGCAGAGCTTTGCCTCCCGTCAGCGCGATATGTATATCCAGCAGAGCATGCTTGCTGCCAATTCCGACCATAATGGACACGTGTCCGGTATGGTCTCCGGCCTGGCCCAGAAGGAGGTGAAACGCTGGCAAGACGAGTATGACATGTTACGTCATTGCCTGTCGCATGCGCTGCGCGACCCGTTGCGCAAAGCCAGACAGGATGGCGACGAAATGCTCCGCCGAGGAACGTTTGACAAGGCTGCGTTGGAAGCTCTGCTCGGGCAGCTTGACCATATGCTGCAACGCGTCGATCTGCTGCAGGAATATACAGGCTATCTCAAACGTAAACCAGCATTTGCCGATGTGGAATGTCAAGCGCTGATGAGTGAGGTGCGCAGCAGCATGCACGACGAAATTGAACGCTGCAAAGCGGTGATTCATGCCGATGATCTGCCCACCGTCTCCGGCAATGGTGACATGTTGGTGCGTCTGTTTCGTGAGTTGATCGATAATGCCCTGCGCTATAGCGGCCAGATTAAACCGGAGATTCATCTCACGGCGGCATCACAACCGGATCAATGGTTGTTTTCATTCCAAAATAAGGGAGTGCAAATTGACCCTATGTACGCCTCGCTGCTGTTCCGGCCTTTTCAACGGCTCGCTCCGGAAGATGGGCATGAGAGACATGGGATGGGACTGGCATTATGCCGACAAATTGTAGAACATCATGGTGGCGCATTATGGCTGGATCATCATTATGACAAAGGCACGCGCTTTTGCTTTACGCTTCCCCTGGCTATGGATGGTGGATAAATTGGCCGCTATAGATCCGTAATTTTGAAATTGGTTGTCCCGAGCAAATAATCAATCTGCTGGCCATCGGTACTAATCGGCACGATCAGGCTTCGATATAAAATACGCTGGCTACCGGTAATAAAACTCTCAGATTCGGAGAGTGGTTCCTGCTTTTCCAATACTTTGCTGAAAAAGCCGATGGTGCTTTCAAGCTTGCTATCACTGCCAAATGCTTCATCGATCGTGTCATTGATGCAGTCACCATCGAAAATCTCAGACAAACGTGGCCCAAAATAGTCAAAACGATAATCGGCACTGTCTTCGGAGCGCGTGTTGATAATGAAGCAAAACTCCTTGAGCTCAGGAATATCATCCAGCCGTATATCATCCGGATGTGGGTAGGATTTATCGCCGCGCACACGCTGCCAATGACTGAGCAGCCGAAACGTCATACGACGTTCATTACCAAAATAAGAAGGGGCTGTTGCCATCGTGCTACTTAATCGCTGCAATTAACATCAATCTTATGCTTTATTTTAGATGTGACAGCTTTATCAGTGATTAATTATGCATCAAATACAAGATAAATGCCTGCAAAATCAGAAATGGGCGGAAACGATATATATTATTTTATTTCAGAAATTTATCCCCTGAGCACACCAGTTCTCATTACCCGTCAAAGGTTAAAGTGATGCACGCCTATTAACGCATATATGGTGATGCGCATGACGCCCATGCACCGGCTGACCGCAGCCATCACATAAATAATAGCCCGTTACGGGCGTCAGTTGATGATTCACGGCAATGCGCTCATCAAAGACAAAACAATCGCCGCGCCATTTTGAGTCTTCTTTGGGTATGACATCCAAATAGTGCAAAATGCCGCCTTCTAGTTGGTATACCTCATCAAACCCTTGCTCAAGCAGATAAGCCGTCGATTTTTCGCAACGTATTCCGCCTGTGCAAAACATGGCCACTTTACGATGATGAAGCGGATCGAGTGATTCTTTCACAAATTGCGACAGTTCTTTGAACGTATGTGTGTGCGGATTGATCGCACCATCGAAGGTTCCCAGCATATATTCATACTCATTGCGCGTATCAATCACGATGACGTCCGGATCCTCCAGCAATGCATTCCACGCCTCCGGTGCGACGGGCGTGCCGGTGCGACAGGCAGGGGAGACATCCATTGCCATATCGACAATATTCCGTTTGATTCTCACTTTTGCGCGTTGAAACGGGTGCGCGGCGCATTGATGCCATTTCACCGGCATATCCTTCAGACGCGTATCTGCGCGTATTTCTGACACAAAAGCCTGCATGGCTTTTTCTTCGCCAGAAATGATAGCATTGATGCCTTCTTCAGCCAGTAATATTGTGCCGCGAATATTAAATTCCTCCATTCTCTGGCGGAATTGCTGCGCTAATGCTTCAAGTGAGCCCAGCGCAATGAAGCGATAAAAACTGCAGACGGCGATGTGGCCTGATGCTGCCTGATTCGTTTCATGAAGGGTGGTCGTCTGTTCCATCTATCTTCATTATATATCATGACTCTTCGGACACCTTATAAATGAGGCGGCAGATTTTAGCAAAAATTAACGCCTGATCGCCAGTATAGTCACAATTTTCAGGTTTTCAGGAATGATCCTATGCGCATTTGTCTCCTTCTCGCGGTTTTCATACTGCTTAATGCCTGTTCGCAAACACCGAATATTCAGACGGCTCGTGAGCCGGAGGCACGCCTCAGCCCCTATCTTGAGATGCTGCGTCGTTCCTACCTGTCGATTTCCGATGTGAAATGGCGTCAGAATGAATGGTCTCAGGCGCGATTTTACGGCGACAAGGCATTGGAGGCAGCCAATGGCACCACGCCCGTTGCCACCCCTCCGACAGATGTCACTATTATCGATCCATCCGACCGAGGTATGCTACAGCAAACCTACACGACACTGATGAACCTGCAACAGCAAGGATATACCAATACGATGCCCGCAGAAATGGCCAATATTCAGGTCAATTATGATTGCTGGTTAATGGAGGCTGCCCATAGCCCCGCGTCAGAGCTTAAACAAGGCTGCCGTTCTTATGCGCAACAAACGGCGCAGGAGATTATCTGGTATCGTCAACAGGCGGAATTGCGGCGCAATCAACCGCAATTAATGCCGCGTCAACTCATTGTCTATTTCGGTATTAATGATGCCAAACTGGATGAACGGGATCATCGCGTGATTGCCGCAGCAAAAAAGCTGCATGAGACGCAAGGTTATTCCCAATTACTCCTGGCGGGATTTACCGACAAAACCGGGCGCATCGATTATAACCGAAAATTACGCAAACGCCGGATTGAAGCGGTCAAAGAAGGCTTTGGTATGCATGGCATTGATGCCAATCATATCACGATTTTATCAGATGAAGAGTCTGAACCTTATCGCCCGGTGACACATGATGCCAGCATTGCTGAGGCACGCAATCGATCTGTGGTTATTCAACTTCTGCCGTAGATACCCCCTGGTAAACCCGGGTCGTTTTCCCTGCGGGGCTACGAGCGCCATGCGTTCGCCGTCCTGCTCGCGCACTCCGGATACTCATTCACCCACGCCTTAAGGCGTGGTGCTCTGTCCTGCGGACCGTATAGATAATATTCAGTCAGAATGGTGTGCTAAACCATCTCTCTTCCCTTATTGCCACTCCCGGGAATCTGTCTATAGTCTGTCGCGTCAATCGGCGCTGGGGAGAGGCTGTGTATGTTCGATTATTTTCTGGGCGCATTTGTCGCCATTGTTGTGATTTACTTGCTGACACCAACTTTTTTCACACCCGCTCGCAATCGCAAGCGTGCGTCGCTTATACGCCGATTTGTGGGCTATGTGATGGTCTTGGGCATTACCTACGGTGCAGGCTTGCTCTATTATAGTCTGGGTGAGCCACATTTGATGAATATTCAGCAGGCAGACCCGGCTCAGCCAGGTTCTGTCTCGCCGCAAGTCTCTCACCTCGCCGCCTTAGTAGAGGAAGCGCCGGATAACCCGGAGCACTGGCTTAATCTTGGCATTCAACTGCGTCAGGAAGGGGCCGTTTATGAAGCCGTGAATGCATTTGGCGAAGCCTATCGCTTATCGGACAAGCATCCTGAGATGGGTATGGTGTTGCTGGAGACGATGATATTGTCGGCAAATGGCAGTATGTCGCCGCAATCACGTAAGCTGCTGGCGGAACTCAAACCGGCCATGGCTGAGAGTGAGGAGTTGGCATTTTTTGATGCACTGGCCATGGCGCAGGACGGCCAGCATGATGAGGCGCTGGCACAGTGGGAAGCGATTGTTGCACGCCAGGAAGAAGGCTCGCGGCTTGCTGTGATGACGCAGCATTATATTGATCTGACCCGGCAGCATCTGGCGGGTGACCCACTACCGGAGATGACACCGGATTTGGGTCCAGAAGCACAGCCAGATGATGTGTCAGGTGATTCTGTCGAAAATGCCTCGCCGACCGACGCCGATGAAGCGATATCCAATGATGATTCTATCGATAGCTCGGATGAATCAACTGTGGCGGCTCCGGCGTCGCAAGACGGCCCAGAGGAAAACGCCGCCGAAGAACAGTAGCATCAGCGGCCCCGCCCAGAGCAGGGCCGTATGTGTGCCGCTTCGAGGGCGCAACAAGACTGATTCGCCATAGCGCTCAGCGAAATAGGTGCGTATTTCCTCCGGCTCGCGCCCCTCATGAAGCAATCGATTGACCTGAAGTCGCATATCTTGCGCCAGGGTTGCCTGCGACTCTGCTATAGCCTCGCCATCGCAGACCATGCAGCGCAGTTCACGGTAGAGTGCCTGCGCTTCGGCTTGTTGCACCGGATTCAGCACCATACCCTCTGCCTGAACTGCTGCAGGAATGTTGAGGCTACAGACGATATACGTCATGAACAACAACATGTAGCGCTGCAATCACTCCTCCTGCGACGTGAGTTGTGACAGCATGGGTGAGATGCGCTGGCGCCAGACATCTGTTGTCACCGGGCCTCGATGCTGCAGCACAATCACTCCATTCTGATCGATAATAAAGGTTTCGGGTGTACCGGTAATGCCCAGCTCCATGCCATAACCTCCATCATCAATCACCACCTGACTATAGGGTGAACCATGTTGTGACAGCCATTTATGCCGCCCTTCGGGCGTATCTTTCCAATTCAGGCCGATCACCGGCACCTTCCCCTGATCACGCAGATGTGACAGCCACCCATATTCTGCAAGGCAGACACCGCACCATGAGGCAAAGACATGCAGGATAAAGGGCTGACCACTCACCGTACCAATCGATAGTTCTTCATCCGGCTTTTCCATTAGCGGCAGTGTGAAATCCGGGAGTAGCTTGCCCTCCATCGGCATGGATGCAGGATGATCCGGCACTAGGACACGCCAGGCAAATGCTGCCGCTAATATGATCACAACGATAAATGGCAGCCATCGCATTAGTGATGCCTCCTTCGTCGCATCAACCGGCTCGAGACGCTCATCATACCGCCGACAACTAACAGTGCCGAGCCGAGCCATATCCATTGTATCAGTGGTTTATAGCGAACATGCAGTTGGATTTGCTCTTTATTCAACGGATCCTGACCAATCACTGTATATAAATCGCCCCAAAGCGTTGAATATAACCCCGTCTCCGAAGTGCCGGTGCGTTCGACAGGATAAAAGCGCTGCTCAGGGTAGAGACGGATGACCTCGTGCTGATGCTTATCATGGACGAGCAGTTCCGCCTGCACGGCTACATAATTTGGCCCTTGCAGATTGTCTAGAGAGTTCAGTGTCACCTGCCATTGCCCAAGACTCATCACATTACCAGGCTGGATGCGCTGGGCAACATCCATGCGCCAGAATGTCGACCCGGCAAATCCGGCAAGCAACACCGCCAAGCCCAGATGAGCCAGTCCCATCCCATGCAGCGATGCCGGTATGCGCTGCCAGCGCTCCTGCCAGTGGCCATTCAATAGCTGGCCTCGGCGCAGATACAGCATAATGGTGCTACTTGCCACGCCACCAGCTACCATCATGCATAGTACCGCCCAGATTGAGCGCACCACCTCCGGCAATTGGCTGTCATACCACCATGCGATGCTACCGGCGGCGACCACCCCCGCTAGCCACGGTGTGAATGCGCGCCGTAATTGTGTGAGTGACCCACGTTGCCAGTTGAGATAAGGCGCAAAGGAAACCACCAGCAACAATAAAACGGAAAGCGGTGAAAAGGTTGCGCTAAAATAGGGCGGACCGACGGCAATTTCCCGATCCGTCAACAGCTGCAGCAAAAGTGGATAGAGCGTTCCCAGCATCACCGTCCCACACAGAACCAACAGCAGCAGGTTATTGACCAGTAAGCCGCTTTCCAGCGAGAGAGGAGCAAAACTGTCTTTGGCATGCAGTGTGGGCATTCGTAATGCATAGAGCAGGAACGCGCCCCCCATGAGCAGAACGGTGAAGGTGAGAATAAACATACCGCGATCCGGATCATTGGCAAAGGCATGCACCGATGTTAAGACGCCGGAGCGCACCAGAAACGTGCCCATTAAACTCAAACCGAAGGTCAGCAATGCTAAAAACACACACCATCGCGTCATGGCCTGACTCTTTTCGGCGATGAAGAGCGAATGAATCAATGCGGTTGCCGCCAGCCAGGGCATGAGAGAGGCATTTTCGACCGGGTCCCAGAACCAATACCCTCCCCAACCCAATTCGTGATAGGCCCACCAGGAACCTAATGCGATGCCCAGCGTGAGAAAACTCCAGGCAGCCAATGACCATAAGCGCAGTGCCCGGGCCCATTCCCGCCCGGCAGAGCCAGACAGTAACGCGGCAATGCCAAAGGAGAAAGCAAGTGAAAACCCGACATAGCCGATATATAGCATGGGAGGATGCAGCGCGAGCGCAGGGTGTTGCAGCAACGGATTGAGCCCCTGCCCTTCGCTTGGCGCGGGCACTACACGCTCAAAGGGATTGGAGGTGAAGAGTATAAAACTCACAATGCAGCAGAGAATGACCGCCTGTGACAATAAGACATACTGACGCACGGATTGGCTCAACGAATGTTTCGTCCTGGCAAAGGCAGCACTGCACCCGGCCAACACCAATGCCCATAGGAGCATAGACCCTTCATGATTGCCCCATGTGCCGGAAATACGATATATCAATGGCTTGCTGGCATGCGAATTCACCGCCACATTCAACACGGAAAAGTCGGACGTCACATAGGCGTGCATGAGGATGCCGAACGCCAGGGCGACAATGATGAACGCCATTAGACTGGATTGGCTCAATAGTTGGCTCAGGCGCGTATTTCCGATCAATCCCGGTACTCGCCAGGAAATCAGCGCCACTAGCGGCATTGCTAATGTCAGACACCAGGTAAGAATCAGTGCGAGATGGCCAAGCTCAGGCAGCATAAGCGTTACATCGCTGCCGAACGAATCATGCCTTCCGCCGTTACGCGCACTTCCTGATCAAGGGCAATAATCTCTTCCAGGTGATCAGGTTGCGACTCACTGTGGCGGCACATCGTTGCCTCAATGCACCGGGCAATATCACCAAAACGAATACGCTCTTGTAAGAAAGCAGCCACCGCCACTTCATTCGCCGCGTTCAGAATAAGCGGCGATGCGCCACCAGTCTGCAACGCATCATATGCCAACCTCAGGCATGGAAAACGCTGCTGATCCGGCGCGTCGAAGTCCAATTGCCCAATCTCGGCCAGATCCAGCCGTGGCCGATTCAATGGTAGTCTTTCCGGCCAGGCCAGCGCACAGGCGATGGGCGTATGCATATCCGGCAGTCCAAGCTGTGCAAGCACGGAACCATCACACAGTGCAACCAGGCTATGTACAATGGATTGCGGATGCACCACCACCTCCAGCTGTGATGGTGGCATATCAAAAAGATAATGCGCTTCAATCAACTCCAGCCCCTTATTCATCATAGTCGCTGAGTCGATTGTTATTTTGTCACCCATTTGCCAATTGGGGTGATTAAGCGCCTGCGCAGGCGTGGCTTCAGAAATGGCATCAATTTCCCAATCACGAAATGGCCCACCGGACGCGGTGAGCACCAGCTTGTCAACATAGGAACGGTCGCGCTCCTGCAGGACCTGAAAGATGGCATTATGCTCGGAATCAACAGGAATGAGCTGCGCACCATGCGCTGAAACCTGCTGCATAAACAAATTGCCGGCGGCGACCAGACATTCCTTGTTCGCCAAAGCCAGCATGTGCCCGGCCTCTGCTGCCGCGATGGCAGGAGGCAAACCGGCAAAACCGGTAATGCCAATTACGGTCATATCGACCGGCAGGCGCGCCGCTTCTATCAGGGCTTGCTTTCCGGCAGCGGCTTCAATGCCACTTCCTTCCAGCAATGCTTTGAGTTGGTGATAGTGTCTGTCATCGCCGATGACGGCGCGTTTGGCCTTTAGTTTTATGGCTTGCTGAGCCAACGCATCAGCATTTTGCTGCGCTGTGACCACCGACACATCAAATTGTTCCTGGTGCTGCCGAATAATATTGGCCGTTTGTGTGCCAATCGAACCGGTCACCCCCAAGACAGTGATCGACCGTGGCTGAACTGCCGGTTGCGGCATGGCGACAATATTCTCCTGCATGGTCAGATCACTCCCAGCCATACTGCGCACCATGCGGCGATAGCTGCCGCCAGCAGGCCATCCAACCGGTCTAACAACCCGCCATGACCAGGAATCAGGCGGCCACTATCTTTACTGTCAAATCTTCGCTTTACCCATGACTCCCACAAATCTCCCATTTGCGCGATCACGGCCAATGCCACTGCCCAGCCAACGAGGGTAGGAAGTGATGCCATATGCACTAACCAGTCATGCATGAAGACGGCACACACACCGGCAAGCGTCATTCCTCCCAGCAGCCCGACCCAGGTTTTATTCGGGCTGGTACGCGGTGCTAATTTCGGACCGCCGATCGTTTTGCCAAAGACATATCCGCCAATATCCGTGGCCCAAACTGTTACAATGAGCCATAGCAACATCATGGGCTCGGTTTTCCAGGCTGTCTGGTGCAGATACAGCAGTGCCAGCATCGGCAAGGTGATGTAAGCAACACCAACAGGCAGCCAATAGCCTTCATCTACCTGCCGCTTTGTCAGAAGATGGATGAGAAGAATTGCGGCAAGCGGCACCCAGATCAAGCCCCAGACATCTGCGAGCGCCAGACCAAACATTGCGCCTGCACATAGCATGGCAAGGTAGGTATGGTGTCGTGATTGTTGCGTAAGCGTGCCCCACTCCACCTGCATCAGCAGAGTGACCGTTAACAGCAGGCTCATGAATGCATAATGACCAAACAGCACGATCAGGATTACGACAGGGCCAAGGCAGAGAGCAGAGAGCAGTCTGATGAGGAAAGATCGTGGCATAATGCCAAGTGCTGTGATCGTTACGGTCATGCCGCGCCTTCTTCCATCAACATGTCGGAATCGGGTATCGCCTCCTCCGCTACGTTAAGCCCCCCAACCTTACCAAAACGCCGCTCACGCTGCTGATAATCCTGAATTGCCGCATGGAGCGCCTCTTCGTCAAAGTCCGGCCACAATGTTTCAGTGAAGTAAAGCTCGGCATACGCCATTTGCCACAGCAAAAAATTACTGATGCGCTGGTCGCCACCGGTACGTATCAGCAAATCAGGATCCGGTATATCGGGCGCATACAGACACTGGCGTACATGCTGTTCTGTCAGTTCATCGGCCGGTATCTCACCGACCTGCACACGAAATGCCAGCTTTTTCAATGCATGCACAATTTCCTGTCGCCCGCCATAGCTCACGGCGACGGATAAGGTCATCCGGCTGTTATTTTTGGTCAGCTGTTCTGCATCCGCTATTTTTTCCTGAATATCGACATCCAGCAGCGAGCGATCACCAATCACACGCAATCGAACATTATTATCATGTAAGTTCGACAATTCGTCTGTGATATATTGGCGTAGCAACTCCATCAATTCATCGATTTCGTCTCTCGGCCGTTGCCAGTTTTCATAGGAAAAAGCAAACAATGTCAGATAGGGAATATCTAACTCACCGCAGGCTTTCAGCACTGCCTGTGCCGCATCCGCCCCTTTTCGATGCCCGGACGTACGCGGAAGAGAGCGGGAACGTGCCCAGCGACCGTTACCATCCATAATGACCGCCACATGCTGTGGCAGCGGGCCATGTGCAATGCCGTTACTTTTATGGGTGGCTTTGCGCCCCCGCTGCATCCATTGCGGTGTTTTCATCAACACTCCTATTCACTCTCTATTTGACGCAGTATAAGACTATTGCTGCATTCTACACCTGCGTAATTTCGGCTTCTTTTTGTTTAAGCAACTCATCAATTTCCGCAATATGCGTGTCGGTAGCCTGCTGCACATCTGATTCATGCTGTTTTTGTTCATCTTCTGACATGTCACCATCTTTTTGTGACTTTTTCAGCGCTTCCATCCCGTCTCGTCGCACATTGCGCACCGCGATGCGGGCCTGCTCAGCGTATTTGCCGGCAATTTTCGCGAGTTCAACACGGCGCTCCTGACTGAGCTCAGGAATCGGGATGCGAATCAACTGGCCTTCGCTTTGTGGGTTCAACCCCAGACCGGAATTGATAATCGCTTTTTCAACAATGCGGACATTCTCTTTGTCCCAGACCTGCACGGTAATAAGGCGCGGCTCTGGCACACTCAGTGATGCCACCTGGTTGAGCGGCATTTTAGCACCATACACATCCGCCTGGACACTATCGAGTAATCCTGTGCTTGCCCGCCCGGTACGTAAGCCGACTAACTCAGTCTGAAATGCGCTGACGGCACCATCCATTCGACGCGTTATATCTGCGAGATCATAATCCTGCATTATTTCCTCTTATCAGCTTGTTATCAATCACTCTTCAATTAGTGTATAGGCGCCTTTGCCCATGACTGCGTCGGCAAATCCGTTGGGACGATTGATGGACATTACCATAATCGGCATATTATTGTCTCGTGATAAGGCAATGGCCGATGCATCCATCACTTTAAGGTTGCGAGCCAGCACCTCGGTATAGGTCAACTGCTCGTAACGCTCCGCGTCAGGATTATGCTTAGGGTCGTCGGAATATACACCATCCACCTGCGTTCCTTTGAGCAAGGCATCACACCCCAGCTCCACCGCGCGTAATGCAGCAGCCGTATCCGTCGTGAAAAAGGGGTTACCCGTACCGGCGGCGCAAATGACAACACGTTTGCGCGACAGATGCCGCTCTGCACGGCGGCGAATATAAGGCTCGCACACGGCTACCATGGTGATAGCCGATAATACGCGTGTGTCCACATCCATCGATTCCAGCATATTTTGTACGGCAAGCGCATTGATGACCGTGGCAAGCATGCCCATATAATCGGCACTGGCGCGTTCCATCCCTTGATTAGCGCCGGAAATCCCGCGAAAAATATTGCCTCCGCCCACAACCAGACAAACCTCGACTCCCAATTCATGGACTTTTTTGATTTCTGAACAGATGCGGCGAACTGTTTCCAAATCCTGGCCGAAGGATTGGTCTCCCATCAATGCTTCGCCGGAAATTTTAAGTAACACGCGTGAATATCGGGGTTTCGCCATAAAAATACTGAAGCACCGCTAAGTTATTATCTAACGTGTTGTAAAGGATGGGTCACACATGCGCAAGCATCTCAACCCTCTTCCAGGCTCTTTCTTTAGAAGAAAGAAAAGAGCCCCCGGCACATGCCGTAGGCTCTTTTAACTCACTATAATTACCACCCATTACACGCTGTAATACATGGAAAATTCAATCGGGTGCGGCGCCGTTTCCCAATCCGATACTTCTTCCATCTTCAAATTGATATAGGCATCAATCTGATCGTCGGAAAACACATCGCCTTTCTTGAGGAAATCACGGTCTGCATCGAGCGATTCCATGGCATCGCGCAGCGAGCGCGCAACCGTCGGGATATCTTTTTGCTCTTCCGGCGGCAGATCATACAGGTTTTTATCCATCGCATCGCCCGGATGGATTTTATTTTCAATCCCGTCCAGACCGGCCATCAACATCGCGGCGAAGGTATAATACGGGTTACCTGCGCTATCCGGAAAACGCACTTCAATGCGCTTTGCTTTCGCGCTGTCCACATGCGGAATACGAATCGATGCAGAGCGGTTACGCGAGGAATACGCCAATAAGACCGGCGCCTCAAACCCTGGGATCAGACGCTTATAGCTATTGGTCGATGCGTTGGAAAATGCATTAATTGCCCGCGCATGCTTGATGATACCGCCGATATAATAGAGGCTCATCTCTGACAGATCAGCATACTGATTACCTGCGAAAAGTGGCTTGCCATCTTTCCACAGCGATTGGTGCGTATGCATGCCTGACCCATTATCATCCTTGATCGGCTTTGGCATAAATGTCGCTGTTTTGCCATAGCTGTGCGCCACGTTATGGACGACATATTTATATTTCTGCACCAAATCACCTGTGCGCAGCAGTGAATCGAACTCAACACCCAATTCACACTGCGATGGAGCCACCTCATGGTGGTGCAAAATCGGTTTCACGCCTACATTCTTGAGAACAGACAGCATTTCCGCACGAATATCGCTGAGCGAATCGACCGGCTGCACCGGAAAATACCCGCCCTTGACGCGCGGACGGTGACCATAATTACCCGCTTCGTAGTCACGGCCGGCATTATAAGGCCCTTCTTCCGAGTCAATTTCGTAGAACGACACATTCATTTGCGAATCAAAGCGCACATCGTCAAATACAAAGAACTCCAGCTCCGGACCAAAATAGGCGGTGTCGGCCAGACCGGTATAGGCCATGTAGGATTCTGCACGGCGCGCCGTTGAACGCGGATCACGGCTGTAGCCCTGACCGGTCGACGGCTCGACCACATCGCAGAAAAGGTTTAGGGTCGGCTGCGCGGCAAATGGATCCACAAAAGCGGACGAGCTATCCGGCATTAGTATCATGTCGGACTCATTAATATTTTTGAAGCCAGCGATCGATGAACCATCGAACATCGCGCCAGCCTCCAGCATCTCTTCATCAACTTCTTCAGCGAAATAGGCTGTGTGTTGCAATTTGCCACGAGGATCGGTGAAACGAAAATCGACAAACTCGATTTCCTCATCCCGAATCATTTTCATCAAGGCGTTGTTATCATTTTGCATAGCTACGACATTTCCTGCTTTTGTCATCGGATATATCCCTTAGTTTCTCTTACATTATAGTGGTGTTTACATTACAGGCAGGCATGCCTGCTCAAATAGCGTCACTCCCCTGCTCACCAGTGCGGATGCGAATCACTTCTTCCACAGGTGTGACAAAAATTTTGCCATCACCGATACGCCCGGTACGCGCCGCATCCTGAATAACCTCCAGGATACGCTCGACCATGCTCTCTTCGATGACAATTTCGATTTTCACCTTAGGCAGAAAATCCACGACATATTCTGCACCGCGATACAATTCGGTGTGGCCTTTCTGACGACCAAACCCTTTTGTTTCCGTCACGGTGATGCCTTCGATGCCGGCATCCTGAAGCGCTTCTTTCACTTCGTCCAATTTGAACGGCTTGATAATCGCTTCAATTTTTTTCATCGCAGATACGTGCCCTTGGCTGTTGGCGATAATGCAACGCCAACCATCACTAATGATTAACGATGCAGTGTGGTTCTTATGGCATAAGGAATGAGTTTGTGCAAATGCGAAGTCATTTTTTCGATGTGTTTGCCCGCTAAATGCCTTGATTTTACCCCTTCAATATCTGATAAGTAGCCTCATCATGCTGTGGCGGGTGTAGCTCAGTTGGTTAGAGCGCCAGATTGTGGCTCTGGAGGTCGCCGGTTCAATTCCGGTCACTCGCCCCATGATGTAATTGTCAGCCTTCATCTGATGGCAAAAAACACCGCTTATATTTCTCATGGCTGGACGTGAACGCGACATTGGGCTAACGTAATCAACTACCACGCTAGTGAAGAGGTAAGTGCCTGCACCATGGCCATTCAGGAACAAGAATTCCCGCCGGGACATATTTTTTTCAATGAAGGTGACGACAGTAATTGTGCCTACTTAATCACCGAAGGCGAAGTTGAAATTTTTAAAAAAGTGCCTCAGGGCACCGTGTTACTTGCGTCATTAGGCACACATGAATTTTTCGGGGAAATGGGCCTGATTGATGACAAGCCACGCTCAGCCTCTGCGTCTGCCAAAACGGTGGTGAAAGCCAAAACGGTGACCCGCGAACAAATCGCCGCTATTCTTAATGCACAGCCCCCGGAATTTGTATTGCTCATCAAAGCACTGATGGAACGGTTGCGGGAAGCCAGCCAGAAATTGTCGGAAATCGTCAACTATCACAGCTCATTTTCCGTGGGTGATGCCGGTGGCGTGAAAGACGTCAAGCGGGTGACGATCAAACCGATGAGCGATGTGCTGAAGCAGCAAATGCCTGAGAACGGCATGGTGATCAGCAGCCTGCCTTTTCGTGTCGGCTCAATTCCCACTGATGAAGAGCCAAACCCACTCGACTGGAACAATCTATATATCAAGGGCGCCGACCCCAATATTATGTCGCGCAACCACTTTATGATTCAAAAAACAGCCAATGGCTTGACAGTGACAGATCGCGGCACCAAAAGCGGCACGATCGTGAATGGCGAAAAAGTTGGCGGTGATGCCGAGGATTATCGTATTGACTTGCAATATGGCCAGAATAAGGTGGTCGCCGGTGGTGAATATTCACAATATCAGTTCAATGTCATTTGGGAGTGAGCAGGATGGGAATGCGCGCCATCTGTATCGTTATTCTGCTGGCGTTTATCTCCATCTCTCTCAGCGCTTGCGGTGGCCGACCCAAAGCACGCAGCAGTGCGCCACCGCAACAATGGCAGGATAATGATGCCGATTACTATTACCCGCCGCTGCCTGTTGATGATTACCAATATGGAAGTGGGCGCCAGGGAGAGGATTTGCTCCTGTTGCACCAAAGCCAGTAATTGTATTTATTGATTTGGCTTGGCGACCGGCAGCACACTTAGCGGGCTTGGTGATACCAACTCAGACTCCTTAAGTGTGTCACGCTGTGCCGGTTTGCGGCTGGGAGCCGGCATCCTGTCTGCTGCACGCCGAGGACTGAGAGTCGCCGCTTCCTGACGCCCCTCCAGGAAACCGGTCGTGATTACTCCGCCCGCATCGTGAATATCGCGCGCGATGCGAAGCTCCCCGGATGTTTTATCCTGCATTCTCAGGCGATAAATCTGCAGATTTTCCAGCACACGCTGGACATAATTGCGCGTCTCTTTGAATGGAATGCGTTCAATCCACAATAGCGGGTGAACCTCGCCGGTGCGCGGATCGCCATATGTTTTCAGCCAGCGGTTGATACGCCCCGGCCCGGCATTATAGGCCGCAATCGCCAGCAGATACGATCCATCATAGCGCTCCAGCAAGTCTGCAAGATAGGCTGAGCCAATCTGCAAATTATAAATGCGGGAATTGGCGAGTTTATGCCGACTATACCGTAAATTCAGGCGTCGCGAGACCTGCTTTGCCGTGGTCGGCAGCACCTGCATCAGGCCAAGCGCCCCGGCATGGCTGCGGCTTTCGAGACGAAACTCACTTTCCTGGCGAATCACCGCCATCACCAGCGCCTTTTCAACATGACGTTTCGGCTGGAAGTGAATGATTGGGTATCCCAATCGTGGTAATAAAGTGCCCTGATGCAGTGATTTTTTGGCTGCCTTCACCGCCAAATCCACGCGCCTGGCCTCGAACCCAAGACGTGCAAGCATGGTGCGTTCACGCGCCGAATCTGCGCGCTCTATAAGTGCCAGTAAAAAACGACGCGCCGTCTCCGTATATCCGGTTTCGATCAATATCATGAATGCCTGTGATGTTTCCCGTTCTCGAAATGCGCGAAATTCACTGCCCGGAACGTCTTCCGGCTCCGGCAATGCCAAGCGGGGAGATGATTGAATGCGGTGCAATGCCAGTTGACCGTAGAACGTTGCCGGAAACTCACTGGCGATGATGTACCATTGATCGGCAATCTCTGTATTGGCGTTTAACTCAGCCGAAAGCCCGGCCCAGAATGCCCCGCGCGCCTTACTGATGGGAAAATTTGCGCCATGATGAAGCTTATAAAAATGCTCATAGGCCGTGGCTGGCTGCTTGAGAAATGACAGGGCAATCCAGCCACTCAACCATTCCGCTTCCACAAAGCCAATACCATCTTGCTGTTTATGCGCAGCCACGATGCGGTAAGCTTGTTCATAGCGTTCCTCATCCAGCAACTTATGCACCTGTTTTTTTCGATGCTCCCACCACAATGATGGTTTAGGCACCTGGCGAGGCGCCAGGGCCAGCAGCTCACGCACGCCGTTGTCACGTCCACGCCTGGCACGCCAACGAACGCGCTCATAAATTAATCCCGGGTCGCGTATCAGCCGGTCCGGCACGCGCCGCATCGCAGCATCTACGCCATTGCGATTACGCATAAGCAGTATCCGTGCTTTGAAGAGTGCCTGCTGATCAACAGATACAAGCGACAGCAAGGGTTCTGCAATGGTGGCGCGCTGCTCCCAAAGCAAGGCATCAATGCGGCGACGATGATCTTCAGCCGTTAGATAGCGGCCATAGCGTGCCAAGAAGGCACGTTGCTCTTCCAAGGTGAGGCCATCACTATGCCAGGCATCTTTCATCTGGGCGAGGAACGGCCCTTCCAGCGCGTCGGCATCAATGGATTTCTGACGCATCAGCGCCTCGGCATAGCGCCATTTTCCCCGCGCTGTTCGCGGCGGAAAATGCCCAAACCACTCGATAATCAGCTCGTCAGGCTGCGAGTCTTTGAGGCGTTCTTCCGCCCGCAAAATAATACGCTCACGTTCTGGCCAGTCCGGGTGATGATGCAAAAAACTGATAATATCGGCAAAATCCGCCGGGCCTGACGCGGCCTGAACGCGCTGCCACTCTATCAGTGTGGCGACGACATTGTTGGAAGCCCGCGCCGCATGTTCCAGCGCTTTCTTCCACTGCCCTTTACCGGCATCTTTGAGTGCTGTGCTGGCAATAGCTTTATCCTGCAGTCCCAGTAAAGCGGCGGATGCCTCACTGCGTGATATCCAGCAGGCCAGGCATATCAACAGCATCACTCGACAAGTGAAAAAGACAGCGCGCATCATGCGCGCACTATGCGCAGGATTGCCCCTGGTGACAACTGCATTTGTCATGCATCTTCAAAACAACAGATGTCCCTTCAATTCTTTGCGCAGATACAGCCTAGACAAGCCTCATCGGTTGGATTAACGTCTGACGCTATTTGATGCGTTATGCGTCATGCAGATATGCTATCGCGAATCAATGAAGAAAGGACATGCTTTATGTCACTGGCTCAACAACAATGTGTTCCATGCGAAGGCGGTGTTTCGGCCCTGTCCGCCGATGAAGCGACCCAGATGCTGGGGCAGACTCCCGGCTGGGAGATTATTGAAAACCATCGCTGGTTGAAGCGGAAATTTACCTTCAGCAATTTTGCCAAGGCCTTAGCATTCGTCAATGCCGTTGGTGCGATTGCAGAAGACAAGAAACATCATCCGGATATCACCTTTGGCTGGGGTTATTGCGACATTCGGCTGCAAACCCACGCTATTGGTGGATTGCACGAGAATGATTTTATCGTTGCTGCAGCCATTAATGATATTGAACAGCCATTATGACATTTAGTGGTCTCATCACTGCCCTGATTACTCCATTTCGTGACGGTGCGTTGGATGAACACGCGTTGGCTGAGCTTGTGGAATGGCAGATCAGCGAGGGAGTAGACGGGATTGTTGCCTCCGGCACCACCGGCGAGTCGCCCACTTTATCGCATGAAGAGCATATTCGTGTGGTGAAAATCTGTTCGGAGCAGTCGAATGGGCGTGTACCGATTATTGCCGGCACCGGCTCCAACAGCACCGCAGAAGCTGTCGCATTGAGCCGCGCAGCAGAAAGCGGCGGCGCAGATGGATTGTTATTGGTAACACCATATTACAATCGGCCGTCGGAAGATGGGTTGTACCAGCATTTCAAGTTTATTCACGACAGCGTCGGCATCCCGATTCTGCTGTATAACATTCCGGGGCGTAGTGCGCTGGATTTGAGCGATCCGTTCATGACGCGTCTGTTCTCAGATATGGAGCGCATGATCGGTGTGAAAGATGCGACGGGCGACCTTGCGCGCGTCAGTACCTTGAGAGCATTGGCAGGGATGGATATTTGTCAGCTTTCCGGTGAAGATATGACGGCATTGGCGTTTAACGCCATGGGAGGCCAGGGCTGCATCTCCGTGACATCTAATATTGTGCCGGGTCAGCTAGCTGAGATGCACAAAGCCTGGTTTGCCGGTGAGCATGCCAAAGCACTGGCAATTCACGAACGATTGATGCCGTTGCATGACGCACTGTTTTGTGAGACCAACCCGGTGCCGGTCAAATATGCCGCCCACCTGATGGGAAAATGCAGTGATGATATTCGCCTGCCGCTGGCCTTGCCTTCACGGGCACATAAGAAGCAAATCAAAGAGGCATTGGAAGCATTACACTTACTGTGAAGGTATGTAGGGCTCTATCCGGCGAAAATTCAGTGCGGATAGATGGCTGAGAAATGCCGCCTTATTATAATCGGAAGCATTGGTAAAAACCCGCATTAGGATGTTGTACGCCCGATCAATATCGCGGTGAGAACGCCGTATAAGTACGGAATTATGGGCGTAACGCTCCCATGGGTGTTGCGACCAATGGTCAAAATAGGCTTTGTGTGAGACGATCGCCTCGACAATAAATTTACGCACCTCATGCATTTGGCGACTGCTGGGCTTTAAACGCTGCAACTGCACGAGAATGGTGTTGTAATTTTCAGGGCTGTAATGCTTGCCCTCTTCTTGAAGTAGAAAACTGAAATGGTACACGCGCTCGGCAGCAGCAGCATCGGTCAGCTCAAAGAGACGCTTGAGAAATACCGCATGTCTACTGCCGCGATCATACAGGTCTGGCCGGAAAGGCACCCGGGTTACTTCAACCGCCTTATAGGCCTGTGATACCTCCATGGGATAACGATAATTCTCGACAATAGCCCATGCCGGTGAGGCCAGCAGGCTCATGAGAAGTACCATAGATAGAGTTTTTATTGGCAACATGGCTGATTACATTTAGACAGTCACTGACTTGGCACTTACTTAGATAGTGTTGTCACAAGATGCTTAATGGCCTGCAAACAGCCATTTTCTGCGCTTCCGGCTTTCATGTATTAATATACACTGGAACTTCCGGTTCTCGAAAATGGCTGTTTTCGTCACATTCTCCATCTCGTGACTACACTATCTAGCTAATCCACAAAGATTACGCATCGCCTCATACAATGCGTCACCTTTATGATAGCGCGAAACGGTTAATTTATCACAAGGACATGGCCCGACGGCATCATGGCACAGAAAAAAGATAAAAAAACATCCTATGTCAGTCATGGCATGGTGGCAGAAAATCGTAAAGCCCGTCGGGAATTCGAGATTCTTGAGACGGTGGAAGCAGGACTGGTATTGCTCGGCTCTGAAGTGAAGGCGCTGCGCACCGGGCGGGCGAATATCGGCGAAGCCTACGCCATAGAACGAGGCGGCGAATTCTATCTCCAAAACGCGCATTTTGGCGAATGGCATGGCAGCAGTCATTTTTCGCATGAACCAAGACGCCTGCGTAAATTGTTGCTTACCAAACGTGAGAGCAAACGGCTGCTGGGCCAGGTTAATATGAAAGGCATGACCATTGTGCCACTCAAATTATATTTCAATCATCGAGGCTATGCTAAATTGTTGTTAGGACTGGCCAAGGGCCGTAAAGCGCATGAAAAGCGCGACGTGATTAAAGAACGAGACAGCCAGCGTGAAATTGCACGCGCAATGAAAGATCGCTGGTAGCATCCTGACTATTTGCGTTATAGAGTGCAACGTGCCACGCACAACAAGATGAGGAGTGCCAGTATGAGCGCACAACCGAAACAGATGGATGAATCGCTGGATAAGCAAGAAAGCCAGGGCGCACTGGTACCGGTGGATACTGACGAAGAGAAAGAAGATTCAGGACGGCAAGGCAGTGGTTTTTGGGGTGATAAAATGCTCACCCAGTGGCGACGGCGCACCGTTGTCAATGTGTTGCGCACATGGAAAGAGCTGAAAGGCACCGCGCGTGCCGCGCTGGGTAGCGATTATCACCCTGACCTTCCACGTGAAGAACAGGAACGCCTGCGCCGCCAAATCCGTGAATGTGTGCATGGCAAGGGAGGGGAAGTTGCCGCCAGGGCGCGCGCCGTCGAACTCGGCACCGATTATCTCGACCTCAGTGCCAAAGGAAAAGAACGCTTTCTTAGTATTTTGGCGAATGACTTTGGTGTTGATTATGATCATGTCTATAGCACAATGGATGCTCTGCGTTCCGCCCCGGATGCCAAAGCCCGTGCCTTAGCCGACCGTCATCTTCGTGATGCGCTGATGCCTGATACAGTGCGGTTGTTCCGCATGTTTGGTGCATTGCCGGATGGCGTGAAATTTCTGGTGGATATGCGCTCGGATATGCTGCCGCTCACGCGAGAAAAGCCGGAACTGGCCATTTTGGAGCATGACTTAAAGCGTCTGCTCGCCTCATGGTTCGATATTTCCCTGCTCGATATGGAGGAAATCAATTGGAATGCATCAGCCGCCTTGCTGGAGCGGCTCATTGCGTATGAGGCGGTGCATAAAATTCGATCCTGGTCAGATTTGAAAAACCGACTGGATTCAGACCGGCGTTGCTTTGCCTTTTTTCATTATAAAATGCCGCAGGAACCGCTGATTTTTGTCGAGGTCGCACTGGTGAATGGATTGGCGGGCAATGTGCAGGAACTGCTTGATGAATCAACGCCGGTGGGCAATCCCAAACAGTCTGATACGGCGATTTTCTATTCTATCTCCAACGCTCAAAAAGGACTGGCGGGTATCAGCTTTGGGAACTTCCTGATCAAGCGGGTGGTGGATCGTCTTTCTCGTGAATTTAAGAATCTCAAGCATTTTGCCACCCTTTCCCCGGTGCCGGGCCTGATGAATTGGCTGACGCCATTGCTGGAAGCCGGAGATGACAGTATCTTCCTGTCTTCAGAATCGAAAGAACTGAAACGGGCAACAGGTGAGGCCAGCCCCTCAGCCGCCATACGCCATATTCTTTCGCAGAAAGACTGGATCACCAAGGATGATCTGGCCGCTGTCGCCAAACCCGTGTTGCTTCGTCTTTGCGCGCATTATTTATTGCGCGAGAAGCGCAAGGGCACGACAGCGCTCGACCCGGTCGCACATTTTCACCTCACCAACGGCGCACGGCTGGAAAGCATCAACTGGGCCGGCGACCTCTCCGCCAAGGGCTTGAGGCAATCGGCGGGTATTATGGTTAATTATTATTACAAGCTGGACGATATAGACGATAATCACGAAACCTATGTCTCGGATAATCGTGTGGTGGCGTCGCGCGCTGTGCGTGGCTTACTCAAATAATGAAGGCATGCCGCGATGGCGATGAGAGTCTTACAGGTTGCTGATCAGCAAAATAGTTTTGCAAGCTATAAATATGCGCGCAAACTGGCAAGGCGGCTGGAAAAAATGGGCCTGAAATCCATGTTGTATTCGGATAAAATTACCGATGCCGCAGAGATTATTGCCCGCAAAAAACCGGATATCATTCACCTCCATTATCACCCGGATGCAAGGCGACTGCGGCGCATCATGCGCGCAGCCGATGAAGCAGGTGTGCCGGTGATCATGACCTATCACCGTGTGGCCCGCATTGACGAATCGCGCCAATCACATTTGAATAAGTGCCTCAAACGCACGCGGCGCGCCATTTTTCTGACCCAACCCGATTGGGATGCCGCCTCTGCAATTAATCCGCAACTGCGCGATGCAGGAGATGTTATTCGCGTCCCATCGCCGCATAATGTGCCGGAGGAATTACTTTCGGCAAAAGCCGCCCAGCAAGACCGCTTTTTTGCTCAAAAGTCGCCGAATAGCACCCTGCTCTATTGCGATCGCATTCAGCCCTACCAGGGCATTGAGTCCATGCTGGATCGCATTGGCAGCTTTCCCAAAGGGTTGGATGTCATTATTGCCGGCACCGTGCCACAGGGTGAAGGCAGCTTTGCCAAACTGATCAAAACCCGGGTGAATTACGACCAGTTGCCTGTGCAGTGGTCCGTCTCCAAACGGCCGATGGGCACCCGGCAGATTGCTAATCTGACGCAAAAAGCCATGTTTGCTTACCTGCCCAACGGCGCACCGGAGCGAGACGATTATGAAGGGGCCAGCATGCATTCGATGCTGATTCCGGTGCTGGCACGTATGCGCACCTTGGTGTTCAGCCATCGCGGGCATGAGACAACCGATGAGTTGGAGCAATGTGTCTGGTTCCTGGATCGACCAGAAGATATTGTGGAGACCATTGCGGCGCTCCATCGCACACCCGCGCGCTTTTATGACAAAATTAAAGAGGCGGAAGCCTTCGCCATTGCTATGGACTGGCCGGAACTGGGCAAGCAGATGGCCGAGCATTATAAAGCCATGCTTGCCTGATATATCCTCATTTCAACAATGTGATTAGGTGATTATGATTCCAGCGCTGTTCCGTCAACAGGGCGCCCATCATCACCGGCATAGCGCTCTGCGAAATCTGTGAACTGGATAATGGTAGGGTTGCCTGACTGCTGCGTGGCCTGCTGTGCGAATTCCGCTTCTTCCTGTGCCATTTGCGCCAATTCATCTTCGGTTGCCGGGCGCAACTCTCCAGTTCTCTCATCTTCCACTAATACCACTTGTTCGACTGCCCCGACTACTTTTTTCCACTGCTCGTCTTCGGCTTCCCGTGTCCTCGCGGCCTCTTCCTCATGCCGTTGTTGCGATTTGTGGGCGCCTGTGACCCATGATGCCACGCCTACCACTCCCGCCACAGCGGCCACAGTAAAGGCAGCCACTTTGACGATACGGTTTTTGATCATGGCGCCGGCGGCCGCTGCCAATGCTGCGGTGGTGAGAAACGGATGCTCTAATAATTCCCGGCCAATACGGCGAAACCCTCGTGCCGACTGATGCTGGCTGTCTGCCCGGCGATATTCCGTGCGTCCATTCTCGTGATAGACATATTCATCATCTTCCGGCCCCGGCTCTTGCACCGTTCCCACATTACCCACCTTGACATGAAACACGCCGCGCGTGGCTCTATTGAATTGTTGTAATACATCGTCGGTCAATTCCGTGCCGCGTTGTAAAATATCAAAGCCGCGCTGTACCGTTTCTGCCACCGTTGCCTGATGTTCTTCCGGCAAATGCTGAATTTTGTCTTTGATCGTGTAGAGTGCCAGATACAGCATTTTGGCCGCTGTTTGCTGCGCTTCACCACTCACCCCTAGCTTGATCGAGACCAACGGATCGTCATGGGTGCCTTCGCCAAAATGGACACTGGCGCGTAACGGTAGTGCCGTGCGCTGTTCAAACCATGCAGAAAAGGTTGTCGCGGCCAGATCGGGGCCGATCATCAACCAGCGACGCATAAGATCATTGGCAAACTCCAGCCCGCCCCGCGCAGGGTATGACAAGTGAATACGACGCTGCGATGGATCGTCACTGTCTTGATCGACAACGATGACGATATCGCGTGGCATCTCTCTGTCATCAGTTGGCTTGGCCATTAGATTCCCTGTTTATTCGCCAGGTAGCTTTTTATACATTCTCTCAATCTTAGTCTAATCGCTTTGACGACTGATTTATATGACAATTTTGTGAAGATTCAGGGGAAATAGCAAGGTTGATGGAGGCCGGTGGCGGAATCGAACCGCCGATCTGGGAGTTGCAGTCCCGTGCATTACCACTTTGCTAACCGGCCCAAGCACTTGTGCAAATTATTAGATAGTAGTGGCCTCAAGGCAGGTCAAGATGATTAGTGGACTTTTATGACGACGTAGATTTTAACATACGAGCTGTCGGTCGATGATGATCGTCCAGTTGGTCCGATACAAGCAGATAGCCGCGTTTCTCTGCTCCATCTGCGGTATTCATTGCACTTGCCAAGGCGTTTGTCTCCACCCAAAACCATGGGTGTTTATGGCCTGCTACATCCATCACGAGACAAGATCGGCTGGCACGATGAAAGGCAACGACCGGCGAGAAATGCCCCCCCCACATTCTTCCCTAAATCTTTACCGAAAAAATTAGCGATGATAAATACATCACGATCGTTTAAAAATGCTCTCAAATCATGCTCAAACTGTTGGCCGAAGGCGTTGTCATCCTGCTCTGTCTCGGCACGTTTTATTCGCACCTTAGCATGATGCAATTTCAGTTTGCGAGCCAGCAAATCAAGATTCAACCCCGGATCAAAATCCTCATCCAACTCATAAAACCCTTCAATTTTAGTGCGGCATTTAATGCTGTCAGTCTGTTCATTGAGAAAGGTCAATTGTGAATAGGAACGATATTCCATCTTACCGCCGCCCATAGATTGAGGCTTATCAATGCTAAGTCCAGATTCGATCATAATGCCCCCTTTATCCAACCGTAATGCGTTGAGTACCATCACGGCACTGGCGATGCCGCAAAAGGTAGGTTTTATCTGAGGTTGAAACAGGTGCGCCAACAGAAAAAAATGGCGATTGAATTTGGATTCGAATAACCGCTCTCGCCCTTCTTTGCTATTCCATAAGACAACCGACATGGGTAAATCACCATCATTTTATTGACATTTTTTCATATTTAGCGCATAGAGATTGCCTATTACTTAATAAGAGAAACTCGTTAGAGGG
>CAYSXY010000013.1:0-49217 GCA_964435165.1 uncultured Rickettsiales bacterium | reverse complement strand
TGGAAGGTTAGAAATAAACCATAAATATTAATTTATTCGTAAACAGGACCTAGATTTTGTAATAGCAACAGATGATTTTTGTCCATCTGGATTATGCTCAGACACACGTACGGGCATTGAAGGCCAAGGCGAACAACGCTCAACAGAGGTTAATGGCCCAGGCGGCCCATTATAAACCCAATTCTCTCCAAACCCCTTGCCAACAGTAGGTTTGGGCTTATAGAGTGCTCCTATGAGCACTGATCTGTTTACCACATCTTCGACCAACGAAACATCCAAGCAAACGCCTGCTAAGGTGGCCAATGACAGTTCCGCAACCTACACCGCCGATGATATCGAGGTGTTAGAAGGCCTGGAGCCTGTTCGTCGCCGCCCCGGCATGTATATTGGCGGCTCGGACGAGTCCGCCATGCATCACCTTGTCAATGAGGTGTTTGACAATTCCATGGATGAAGCCGTCGCCGGCCACGCCACGCGCATCGATATTGAAGTCCACGCAGATAACAGCATTGTCATTCGCGATAATGGCCGCGGCATTCCCATTGATCCTCACCCCAAATTTCCGGATAAATCAGCGCTGGAAGTGATTCTCACCACCCTCCATGCCGGGGGAAAATTCAGCCAGAAAGCCTACGACACCTCCGGTGGTCTGCATGGTGTCGGCGTGTCGGTCGTCAACGCACTCTCTGACCTGCTGGAAGTGGAAGTTGTGCGCGATCGCACCGTCTATTACCAACAATTCCAGCGCGGCACCCCAACTGGCCCGCTGGAGGAAACCGGCAAAGCGGCCAACCGCCGTGGCACCACCATCAAATTTCACCCCGATAGCGAGATTTTTGGCGACAAAGCGCGCTTTCGGCCTGAACGCCTCTACCGCTTTGCCCGCTCTAAGGCCTATCTTTACAAGGGCGTGGAAATCCGCTGGGCTTGTGCGCCAGAGATACTGCCGAAAGACGGTGCAATTCCTGAAAAAGAAACCATCCGTTTTCCCGGTGGCTTGAAGGACTTTCTCGCCTCTATACTCGACAACCGTGTCTGCGTCTCACCAGATCCATTTGCCGGGGAAACGCCCCTGGCTGACAATGAAGGCCGGGTGGAATGGGCAGTGGCCTGGCCGCAGGATGAAGCACCTTACGCCAGTGCCTACTGTAACACGATCCCGACCCCGGATGGCGGCACCCATGAAAATGGCTTTCGCAGTGCTTTGCTGAAAGGCTTCAAAGCCTATGCCGATCTGACCAATAACAAGCGCGCCGGGCAAATCACTGCCGAGGATGTACTTGGCGGCGCCTGCTTTATTCTCTCCGTCTTCATTCGCGATCCGCAGTTTCAGGGGCAAACAAAGGACAAACTGGTCAGCCCACATGTGGCGCGGCTGGTCGAAAATGCCCTGCGCGATCGGTTTGATAATTACCTCAGCGCCAACCCTCAACAAGCCAATGCGCTGCTGGAACATGCCATTGCCCGGGCGGAAGAGCGCCGCCGCCTGCGCCAGAGCAAAAGCGTCAACCGCAAAACCGCGATTCAGAAATTACGCCTTCCCGGCAAACTCGCTGATTGCACACAGCAAGATGCCGATGGTACAGAAATTTTTATCGTAGAGGGCGACTCCGCCGGAGGTTCCGCCAAACAGGCACGCGACCGCGCCACGCAGGCCGTACTACCTCTTCGCGGAAAAATTCTCAATGTTGCCAGCGCCACCAAAGACAAAATCAAGGCCAATCAGGAACTATCAGACTTGCTGCAGGCATTGGGTGTTGGCACCGGCAAACACTATCATGATGAAGAATTACGCTATGAACGCGTTGTCATCATGACCGATGCTGATGTCGATGGCGCACATATTGCCTCTTTGCTGATGACATTCTTTTATAAAGAAATGCCTGAGCTGATTAAAAAGGGCCATCTCTACCTTGCCCAGCCACCGCTTTATCGTATCACCCAGGGCACCACCACATTCTATGCCAATGATGATTCGCATAAAGACGATATTATGCAAAAGCTCTCAAAGAATAATCGCAAAGTCGAGATCGGACGCTTCAAAGGTCTCGGCGAAATGACACCCTCTCAGCTAAAAGAAACCACCATGAATCCCTCCAGCCGCACATTGCTGCGTGTGATGGTGAGAGATGTAGATGAAAGCCGCACCCGCACCCGAGTCGACCACCTGATGGGCCGCCACCCGGAGTTGCGATTCCAGTTTATTCAGGAACAAACCGAACAACATGGCAATAGCATCGCCAATGCGTTGGATGTCTAATCACATATCGGGTAATTGACGCTCCTGCCCCGCATCAACAAGCGTAGTCATTTGCGAGGCCCAAACTGCAGGATAGTCTTGCGCGAAAGTCTGGACTTCTGCGTAGCTCAATTCGTCCAAATCATCTTTCTCAAGCGTATCGCGTATGCGCCCTAACATGACAGATAATCCCATAATCACATCATGGTTGGTTTGTATATCGCCTAACACCGGATCGCGTGTTTTACCCTTAGCCAGTGCATCACTAAAACCACTTGCCATATCTGACACAAATGCATGAAATGCTGTGAGACCGCCCTCCAGCGTATCAGCTTTTCGAAGAATCACCCCCACGGCCTTATCCATATCGATATCTGCTAAATGAGAGGCCTCTACCCCTTCACGCCTGAAAAACTCCAACACCTTTGCCGCAGCCAAGGCCCCATCTGCCTGCTCTGATGTCATGCCCCTATGCACAACCCGCGCACGCGCCACCGCAACATGCCCTAAATCCATGACCAACATCGACGCACGACCACGATCTTCTGGATTAGAATACACATCCATGACTATCCTCTCACATTGACTTCAGTTCCAGGCCCACCCAATTCTGCCTGATGCTCAATGCGCTGCGCCAGATAACGTAATTTATGCAACGGCGTCACCTCTGATTCATCTATCTCCAATATCTCAGCCACATGGCGAGAGCGAATATCGCGATAGACTGGCCATAACTCTGTTAGCACCCCCTTCCACAAATGCGCCACATGGCCATCTTGCGCTGTTCCGCTGCGCTCACTCATATCGTGCAGGATATGAAAATTAGCATCAACAGGCATCTGAGGTGCCTCCAGCATCGTATCACGCAGCATCCCACCTTTCACTTGCCCGTCGTCAGCACGAAAAGCCACGATATCATGCCCGTAAAAAGTAAAAGACAGCATTCCTGCCCCATTTTTTTCAGATGAGGTTTTATAAGATAACTCAGGCACCACTTTTTCAAGACATTCAACAGCCTCACGCATCAGGTCAGGAGAAACAGAACCCTGACGTCTAAGCTCTCGTTGGACATCCTCCATTGCATATCGAGCATCCTGCAGGGACCACATCGTATTGCTGTAATGCACTTCATCATCAGCAAAATCATCAGGTAGCAGTAACCTCAAATCAATATCCAACACCGCAAACATCAACTCTTGAAGCACCATCGGTTCTTTAGCCAATGCTTCCTGTATAGAAATAGTGCGCTCTTGCTCCTCCTCGGTCACACCATCCTGATCCAGAAATTGTCGAAATAAAATGCGCGCATTCGCTTCCGCACCGCGAAGCATATCTGGCTTGGTGAAAAAGAAATCATAGTTAAAGGGTGCATCATAAATGTTGGAACCCGGCTCTCCAAACACGCGCCCTGTACCACGTTCGCGCCATTTGGGGTGGTACCCCGCCTGGCCATCATCCATCAACGACACGCCCAGTTGCTTATGTGCTTTTTGCATAACCTGCGCATCTTTTAAACGCTTGCGCTTTTCGTCTATGGTGAGCCCAACACCAGAGGTCGCCTCAAGCATAGGGTAAACAGACCACGAAATGGCCTTACCCTGATGCGCTAATTTCTTCCAACCTTCAACGCTATGTGGTCGCGCTTCACCTTTGGCGACAATTACATCCGTAACAAGTGGTTTCAAATTATGGGAAAATGCCTGACGCGCACTCAACTGTGTATCTAATTCATCAACAGAACCAATACGTAATATGTAGCGCTCGCTGCCACTTCCAAACGGGATAATCAACCCGTTGCGCTGGGCTTTTCCAGCAAAAGCGGCTAATTCATCTGAATCAATATGCGCATCCAAACCAGAGTCACGTAGCAGCATCATGCATTGGTCAGCAATGCCTGGCTGCGACGCGATAATATCTGAGGCTCTATTGTAGTCGCTGCCCTGAGTTTGTCTGATAGTATCAGCCGCCCTCAATACAACATTGGGACTAAACATATACAATCGATATTATTGTTATTCTTATCTGAAATGATATGGTCAATTCATGAGTTTACTATAAATATTAGGTAGTCGGAATATCCACAACCCTCCCGGCCTCTTCCTGCTCCCGCGCTTTGGCAAACAAAGCCGGGTCATTTTGAGTCGCATGCGGGCGGCCATTCACCGCTCTTCCCAACGCTTCTGCCTGCGCTGAGATATCCTCTGTGACACGCTTCACACCCTGTCTAATTGGGTTATCCACCATCTCCGATGCTTTAATGCGCTGCTGCCGCGCTGCATCGCTAATCGCCTGCTCAGAGATCATTCCCGGATAATCCTGGATGACGGCCTTCGCCGCCTCATTAAATAGCTTGCTCGCAGAGACCTGCACACTGTAATTTTTGGAGAGCAGGGAGGCAATATCACGCACCTCGGAGACAAGCACCGCATCCTGCACTTGCGTGCGCAAATACAGCGCCATCTGCTTATAACTTTCTTCCACACTTGGGCGGATAAAATCAGCAGCATTCCCGCGCAAATGATTCAATGCTTCTTCACCTCGCGCTTCAAACAAGGCCCTGGCACGCGCCGTGATCATTTCTTTGAGCATCGGCTCAACGAGGCGCCCCACTTCGGCATGCAATTGCGTTTCAGATCGGTCCATCGCCCCCGGCCAGGCCAGCATATAGCGCATATATCCACCCTGGTCAGCGAGACTGAGATAGGCCTCCTTACGCGCCTCTTCTACCAGCATTTTAACCTGATCTTTGGCTTCATCGGTAATGTCGCCTTCTGCCCCGCGTACGGCATGCAGATAACCTGAGACCAGAATCGACAGGCCATGATAGGCATTTCTCAGCCCGTCATCGGCTTTGTAATTCGTCATTTCCGGATGACGGAGTACATCATCAATTAAGGCATCCAACACTTCCGCAGGACGTTTTCCTCGCCGCGTTTTGCCATCCAGCGCATCGCTGAGTGCCTCCATGCGCCGCACGGAGCGCACCGTATGCACAGCATCCATTTTATCCTGCGCTTTTTTCAGGTCACGATCCAGAAACCCACCCTGCACCGCCAATTCAGGCAAGGGAATCGGCTTATGTCGCGCCGCTTTGATCAAATCTACATAGGTGCTGTTGGAAAGCAGTTTAGGTAATCGCTCACTGACCAGGGAGAGGTTTCGCTCCGGATCGTCATGCAACGTCACCTGCTGCGCCACGGCTTGCGACACTTTTTCCAACGCATCACTCTTGGCCTGACCGCGACCCGGTATCATCCAACCGAACAAACCGCCACCCTTGGCAATATCATCCAGCAAGGTCAGGCTATCGAAATCTTTTTGAATCGCCGCCACCCCGTTGATCAGCCGCATATCCTGCTCTTGCCGACGCGAAATCATGCCCGACTGCCGCAGATAGTCCTCCACATCCGCAGTCGGTTCCGGCGTCCGGCGCATTAGCAGTGTTTGCAAGACACTGTTCAACGTATGGGTGACAATATTAGCCATAATGCCTGTTCTTAAATTAACCCAGACTAATTATACGGCAAAATAGCGCTGTGTCATCTTACGGTTTTATGACAAGAAGTCATTAAGTTATTTATTTTTCGAGAAATTCATTCATTAATCGCGTCATCAGGTCTGGCACCTCCAATGGCGGCAAATGGCCACAATTCTCAAGAAGATGATAGTCACTATGTGGAATCAACCGGTGCATCTCTTCACTGCACTCTGACGGTGTACGCAGATCATGATCACCACAGATAATCAGTGTTGGGCAAGAAATCTCAGCCAATAACTCCCGCTGGTCACGCCGATGCAGCACCGCTGTCTCCTGGCGGATAAAGCCTTCCCGGCCAATCGCATCCGCCATATCAAAAATCGTCTGAGCAATCTCCTCATCATCGGCATGGCCGGGATACACCAACGTTGGCAATAATTTAGGCGTAACACCCTTAAACTGCCCCTTACGCGCCAGTTGCAACAATCCACGTCGTACCCGCGCCTGGTCTTTTGTGTCACCTCGTGCCGATGTCGCCACCAGCATCAGTTTTTGGACTCGTTCAAGCTCACCTCGCACGTGCAACAATCGGATAATCTCAAACGCCAGATAACCACCCATTGATAGCCCGCCCAGCACAAATGGAGCATCATCCGGTACCTGCGCCAACACGTCATCCGCCAGCGCGTCCAGCCGGTCATGCCGCGATATATCAGGAATAATGATGGAATACTGATCCCCCAGCGCCGCAACCTGATGCCGCCACAACCGCGCATCGCACAACATGCCGGGGAGTAAAAACAAAAACATATTATCTAAGGAAAAGACTTCTTACGATCAATTACCACAATTTCATCATGGTTGATGTTATATTTTTCTTCCATTTCTTTCATCACTTCATCAGGTGGCGTGCCAAAACCGCCACCGAGTATCTCACCAATCTCAGTAAGCTTTATATACTCTTCTTCACTTTGAAATTTTTTCAGATTATCGCCACGTACAGACATGTAAACATATACTTCCTGACCGTTGGGAGCATGCCCCACATAAAGAATATAGTAATAGCTTGCATCTGCTATTTCTTTTAGTTCTTCCCTTGACATCATAGAAGTTATGCTCGCCAATTTAATGCAAATTTATATACATAAATGACGCCACACATGTGAAAAAAATCTTAATTCACTGAAAAGTATAATTTATTTTTAGATGATAGATAGATTAGTTAGATCTAACTACTTGTGATGTAACGGCCGCAGTTTCTGCAACGGCGGTTGCTGCTATATTCGCACCACCATTAAACACATCCCTAATAAACTCTCGCCCAGCCACAATTGTAGCAACAGCTGATACAGCACCTACCGCTAATCCAACGGCATCTTTCCATAAACTATCACTCTGAAGCATTTTTCCGGCAGTCATTAGCCCACCCACTCCAACAGCAGCCACCAAACCTTTCGTCAAGACTGGTGCTCCTGCTGACAAAAAGTCATTAAAACCAGACTGAAGATTATCACCAACTTGCCGTCTAACATTTTCCTTATTAATATTGGCTTCAACTTTATCATCCAGCTCTCTAGTTAGCTTGCCAATACCTTTTTTCGCATTTGAGCCCTCTATCAAGCCAAGCTCTTCAGCAAAGCCCAAAGTCCCTGCTGGTATATATTCCGCTACATAAGCATCCTCTACAACCGCATCGCCAGGCCGCTCTCGTTTACCCTTTTGCTCTGAGCTAATCGAGCCCCGAAATCTAGAGGACTCTAATTCTTGCTGTTGATCTGTCGGTACCTGAATAAGCGCACCACTTTGAGGATGCACAAAAAATTGAGTGGTTTCTCTATTACGTCCTGCTCCACCTGTATGCTCAATTACTTGCTTACCGTCATATTCGCCTATCTGAACGCGACCTGTATTTTGAAAGTCATGATCAAACATTGCGTCACCATTATTGATGGCAGCTATCACATCTTCACGTTCTTTCATGCTAAACTCTTGGCCGACCTGAATAGGGTTCCCAGTGTTATTTACTCGTACAGCGCCTTCTACAGCCCCTTCTCTATCGAAGCTTAACTTTACAAATTCAGTACCTGTCCCTTTTACGATCTCATAGGCTTGTATACCTTCGTGGTACTTATACTTAGCGCCGGTTAAATCTGAAATGTTGATAGCCATTGGTTTCCCTGACCTAATTTATAATTACTTATGTAGTTTTCCACAGATAGAAGATTAACACTTAATTATGACACTTTTATGAATTGTGCCAACCTAATTGCAGTTAAGCGACTAATTCATCAATCATTTTTTCAATAATCCCCAGCCCTTTTTGCCAGAAATCAGGCTTGGAGGCATCCAGCCCAAAGGGTGCCAGCAGTTCAGTGTGGTGCAGCGTGCCGCCTGCCTTAAGCATTTGGAAATACTTCTCTTCAAAGCCGTTATAACCCTCGTGATAGAGCGCATAAAGAGCATTGACCAGACAATCACCAAAGGCATAGGCATAGACATAAAACGGCGAGTGAATAAAATGCGGGATATAGGCCCAAAAATACTGATATTCCTCCTCAAATCGAAATACAGGCCCCAAACTCTCCGCCTGCACACTCATCCATAACGCGCCAATATCCTCCGGCGAGAGCTCCCCTTCGCGCCGCGCATCATGCAATTTGCGTTCAAATTCACAAAATGCCACCTGCCGCACCACCGTGTTGAGCATATCTTCCACCTTACCGGCGATCAAAAAAGTGCGATGCTGCGGATTTGTCTCACGCTTGAGTAACGATTGAAAGGTTAACTGTTCACCGAATACGGAGGCTGTTTCCGCCAGCGTCAGCGGCGTATCAGCCATCAACATGCCCTGCTCCGCCGCCAGCAACTGATGCACCCCATGCCCCAGCTCATGGGCCAAGGTCATCACATCACGCGGTTTTCCCTGATAATTCAATAACAAATAGGGATGTACTGAGGGTACGGTGGGATGAGCAAACGCCCCGGGCGACTTGCCAGGGCGTGGCGGCACATCGATCCAGTGATTAGCAAAAAATTTCTCCCCCAGCCTGCGCATCTCCGGCGAGAACGCCTCATACGCATCCAACACAATATTTACCGCCTCGTCCCAGCTATAGCGCGTATCCGGCTGACCGAGCAGCGGTGCATTGCGATCCCAGTAAGGCATGGAGCCATCTTCTCCATCCCCAAGTCCCAGTTGCCGGGCCTTCCACTGATAATACCGGTGCGCTAATTTGGGATAGGCCTTTTTCACACTGCTGATCAGCGCCTCGGCGACGACATCTTCCACCTGATTAGCCAGATTGCGGCTGGAGATAGGCCGGGGAAACGCCCGCCATCCATCCTCAAGCTGCTTATCTTTCGCCAAGGTATTGGTTACATGAGCGAACAGACGAATATTGTCGCCCAACACTCGGCCAATCTCCTTCGCCGCTGCTTTACGCGCCGCCGGGTCAGCAGATGACAGCTTATCCGCCGCCTGCTCCAGCGACAATGTCTGGCCGTCCACCGTAAAACTCAGGCCCGCCACCGTTTCATCAAACAGACGAATCCATGCCTGGGCACTGGTCAATTCCTTTTCAGTCAGCAATGCTTCAGCTTCATCGGAAAGCTGGTGTGGGCGCATCAGCCGCACCTCACGTAAAAAAGGCCAATAACGCGCCAATGCAGACGATTCCGCTAATTTTGCCTCCAGCGCCTCATCGCTTATCCGGTTGATTTCCAGACTAAAAAACAGCAAATCCAGCGAAATATGATTGATCTTCTCACTCATCGATTGATAGAAGCGCCCATGCACACCGTCGCTCATATCACTCGCATAAATCAGCTGCGCATAACTGCCGATTTTGCCCAGAATTTCCTGAATGCGCTCATATTCCGTCACCGCCTTGGCCAGGGCATCGCCATTAATGTCGAGTAGCGTCCCTTCATAATGCTGACGGAACGCCTGTGATGCGGTAGCAGCCTCCTCCACATCCGCTTTTAATGCCGCCGATTCCATCCCAGAATACAAATCACTCAAATCCCAGCTGGGAAGTGTGTCACGATTATTCATGGAACGTGCTGGAGCAGACATACACACCCTTTCTTATACTAAGTTGCAGAAGCAACAGGTTTTTTCACAATCATCCACATATTATCACTGGTGGGAATCGTATCAAAAAAATTAAAACGCTCGATAGCCAAGTTCGCCTTACGCACCATGGCCGCCAGGCTGCGTGGCGTAAAATACTGCACGTGGTCGGGATAGCGCAGGCCCGCCCAGTTTTTTCCGGTCACACGACGGTTAATGGAGGCATAATTCGGTACCTTGATAATGGCCACCCCGCCCGGCACCAACACACGGCGCAATTCCTGCAGCACAGCCAAAGGCTGCACTTCATGCTCAAGGTAAGAATGCAGCATGGCGCCACTGAAATAATCATCCTCCACCTGCTTGAGCCCATCCAGACAGTTGGCGTGAATACAACCGCCGCCCCGGCGCTGTAGTTTATCTTGCGCCTCAGCCGCTAATGCCTTTGAAATTTCAATACCATACGGAACATATGGCTCCGGCAGTTTCATGAGTTTACCACCCGTCCCACAGCCCAGATCCACCAGCCGGCCTGGCTTCGCATAGCGTGCTAAAATTTCCGGCATTTTCCGTCGGAGCGGGCTGTGCAGCCGCATGCGTGTGAGCTTATTCACTTTCGCTTTCACCGGCTGCGCCTCGGCCCGGCGTTTCTCCTCAGCGGCGAAATTCTTCTCCCATGCCAGATTTTCCGTCAATTCTTCGTAAACAGGAGGATTCGTTAAATAAAGCAAACCACAGCCGGAGCACTCTTTCAACTCCCACCCATCCTTGCTCAAACGCGATGACATGGTGTCCTGATTATCGTGATGACAGGCCGGGCAGGGCCTGTTGCTGACAGTTTGTAACATAAAGCAAGCGGGAGAAGTAAAAGCGTAGGGATTCAACAATGAATATACATTCACTCCAACAAGCATAGAAAGTCAAGCAAGAGAAAGTGCCTCGAGATTGGCACTCAACACATCTTATGGCAACGCGATCTAGATAGTGTGGTCACGAGATGGAGAATGTGACGACAATGAGCCGAAAGGCCATTGGAAGTAAAACTCCCGGAGGGTGAGCCGAGTTAAAACGAGGCGAATCTAAGCGCAGAAAATAGCAGTTTGCAGGCCATTATACATCTTGAGGCGATACTATCTAGCCGGAGATAATGTCTTTCAGTGATGGCGGCGCTAATTCATCTGCCTGGCCTACACTATCTGCCTGGCCTGCAGTGTCGGCTTCAGCCTCCTGCCCAGCTTCCGTCTCAGCAGTTTCTTTCACATCTTGATCATCGGCAACTTCCACTGCATCGGAAGAAGGAGGATCTTCCGTCACTCCCATTGCAGCATCTTCCTCACGTTCCACCGGGTGAGACTCCATCGGTTCACCGTTACCGTTATCCGTCAATGCGTCAAGATCCGTCTCTTCCTCTCCATCAGCCGTCGGAATATCCGTTGCCACGTCACTTTTTGCTTCGTCAGGAACCTTGGGCAACTCATTCGCGTCCAATTCTTCCGACGCATCAATCAAGCCCGTCAGCATTTCATTGCTGATGACAGGATTATCCTCTGTAATCACATCCAGCACAGGCCGTTCATACACATCCACCGCATCAGTGAGCTTTTCATCATCCACTTCCAACTCATATTCATAGATAAAGCGCTCAACTTTCAACGGATGCTCAACGCCACTCTCCTCCACCGCCTTGGCCGCGGTGAGAGCCTCAACAACTTCATAATCTTGCGGGCTGCGATACACTTTATAGCGCGAGGTTTTATTATCATCCCAAAAGCGTTTGGGAAAACACATGTTGTGAAACGGGTGCGTGCGCTCTCGCTCTTTGGCTTCCGCTTCTTGCCGATCAATCCAGGTTTCATCCATCGTCTGTTCTGCTCATTATTTATGGATTATGCTATATTCCATCATACCAGCAGAGACTTAACGTTTATTTACCGAGAAGCGCTACACCGCCTTCCAGGTCATGGAGCCGATGACATAATCGATCGTCTCACCTTCCGGCCCGAGGGGAAACAACGCCCGACGAAATTTGATCAGCATCTTTTTAGCATTCTCAAATTCGCCTTCCTGCAATTGTGGTTTTTTGCTGCGCAGCACCCGGATAATATCTTCTACAATCGGATCACGCCTTGTGCTGAGCAAGCTATCATAAATGTCGCGCCCAACCATATTATCACCGTATGCTTCAATCAGCGCATCTCCCATGTAATCGAAGGCGAAACCACTCCCGCCATCTTTTTCCGGCGCAACGCGAATCAAAAAGACATAAGGCCAGATGTCCGCCAATTCCTTCGGGTTCATCTCCTGCTCCGAAGGATAATCCTTCAATCCACGTTGCAGATTCCAATAATCCTGCAACTGCTTATTCACGCGCCGTTCTGATGACATATGCTATGCTGCCCGCTGATGTAACTGTGGCTCTTGCTGAGCAAACTGCGCCAAAAACGCCTCATATTCAACTAAATCAAACATCCGATGATGTTTCATGAACGCCTCGATCTCTTCCTGAGTCGGAAAGGTGAAATACTGCGCGCCGTCGGAAGATTGCGGCGTTGTCGTTGGCATATGGCCTGAATCCAATAGATCAAGCGCCTCCATACACCGATCCCGAATCGGGTAATAAAGCTGCCAGATATTCCACAACATCGATTTATCAAACGCAATCGGCAAGCGCGATTCTGCCAGAATACCGCCGGTGTCAATCGACTCATCAACGACCTCGTGCAAGGTAATGCCATATTCCTCTCGCCCTTGCAACATAGCGCGGAAGGTTGGCAGAACACCTCGATAGTCCGGCAAAAGGCCGGCATGGATATTCCAAATGCCGTGCGTTGGTATGGCAAGATGTTCTGCCCTGAAAATCGCCCCATAACGCACGGACAGAATCAAATCAGGCGCAACATCCATAAAATAGCGCATGGCTTCCGGCGTGCGTATATCAGGGTGAAATCCCAGTTCTACGCCTGCATGCTGCCATTGACGAAAACTGCGATAGTCTTGCCCCTCTCCGGTTGGGTTAGCCTGCTCCAGCAATGGAAAGAGTTGCTCCAACGGCAGTCGGCGTTCGAGAAACCCCAATTCCTCTATTGCACGCGGCACCGGCGCCTTCTTCGGCTTCATAAACATTCGCGAGACCGTCACCGCCACCTCATGACGCGGCAATAATGCCTGCAAAAAGAGATTAAGCGCGTGAACCCCAATCAAATCCTCATTCACTGCCAGCAATATACGCATTACGCCACCTTTCGTTCATCTGCTTCAGCCATAGCCAACACCTGTCCTGCCAAATAAAAAGAACCACCAATCAACACATTGAACGAAACATCGCCCACTGCCTGATGAATCACCCCGCAAGCCTCAGTGACAGAGTCCGCTGCCAGCACCGATGAAAACCCAATCTCATTGGCTATGTCAGCCAGTTCATGGGGCGGCATCGCCCGCGCCTCGCCAGTCACCGGCACGGCACATATCCCATCAATCACTCCCTTGAAGTGCCGTAAAAATGCAGCAACATCCTTATCGGCCATCATCCCGCATATCAACCATCTCGGTGCGCCCCATCCTTTCATCGCATGAGCGAGTGCCTGCCCGGCCGCTTCATTATGCCCGCCATCCAGCCACGCGTGGCTCCCAACTGGTAGCCTCCTCAGCAATGGATGCTTCGTTAAATGCTGCATCCGGCCAGGCAATTCCACCTGAGATAAGCCCTGTAACCATATCTCCGATGAGGGTAGAGGCACCCCTTGCTGTATTAGTTGATGCAGTGTGACGATGGCTGTAGCGGCATTCTGACGTTGATAATCACCGGTCAGCGACGGCTCAGGCCCATGATACATCACACCATCCACCTCAACCATCAGCCCTGTATCACCGTCTTGACTTCGCCAGTCATGACCAAACGCAACCGCTGGAGCTTCCACATCTGCCGCTTTTTCCAACAGCACATCCAACGCTTCTTGTTTCTGTGGAGCAATAATGCAAGGCACATCAGGCTTGATAATCCCGGCTTTCTCAGATGCGATTGCCGCCAGGCTATCTCCCAAAAATGCCTGATGATCCATCGAAATAGAGGTAATCACCGTTGCAATCGGGCACGGCACTACATTTGTCGTGTCCAACCGCCCCCCCATCCCTGTTTCCAGCAATAGTATATCAGCATCATGCTCAGCAAACAGGCAAAATGCCGCCACTGTGGTTGCTTCAAAAAAAGTCGCTTCCACCTGCTCTGCAAGTGGCTGCACCCGCTCTAATACAACCGCTAGCTCAGCATCGCTTACCTGCTGACCGGCCAGCACAATTCGCTCGTTAAATCGCACCAAATGGGGAGAGCTGTACACATGAACACGCAGCCCAGCTGCTTCCAGCATGGCCCGCATGCAGGCAATGGTCGAGGCTTTTCCATTCGTCCCCGCCACATGCACCACGGGAGGAAGTGATAGATGAGGATCACCCAGCCTGTCCAACAAACAATAGGAACGCTCCAGCCCCGGCTTGATTCCCCCGTGATCTAACGACTCAAGCAGCGAGACCAGTCGACTCATCCGAACGCTCCTCCACACACGCATCATAGGCGCGCAATATATGCGACGTCATCGCCACATCATGCACACGGACATAATGCACGCCCTGCTGCACAAGAAAAAGCGACAATGCAGCCGTTTCTGCGTCACGCTCGGCTGGTGGCCGCTGCGTAAACAACTCCATAAACGATTTACGGGAATGACCATATAACCAGCGCTCGCCTGATCGCATCAGTTCACCCGCTCGTTGAATCAGCGTCAATGATTGGCGCGCTGTTTTGCCGAAACCAATACCAGGGTCAAGAATCACGCGCTCCGGAGCGATCCCTGCGTCATCCAGCCGCGTCAATGTCTCATCAGCCCAGCGCCTCACTTCTGCCACTACATCACATGACAATGGCAAGGTGACAAATGGATCAGCAGGAATCGTCACATGATGCATCACACACACATCGCAATCGCCGGAACGCAACACCGCCTGCATCTCAGCATCTTCAGCAGCGGAGACATCATTGATCCAACGCGCTCCCTTTTCCAATGCGTGAGCGGCCACGGCAGCATGGCGGGTATCGACACTGATCGCCACATCGCCTCGGCCTGCCAGTGGCATGACATTATCGATTACTGGCGCTAACCGTTGCCACTCCTCTTCCGGGGCAATTTTTTTGGCACCGGGCCTGGTTGATTCAGCACCAATATCAATCACTCCTGCACCATATTTAATCATCTGCGTTACATGTTTGAGCGCCTGTTGATGCTCCAGCCATGCTCCACCATCAGAAAAACTATCCGGTGTAACATTCAACACGCCTACCATGTTCATTAAATGATATTTATCAGTCATATAAACCGCTATTCTAAGAAAAAGGAGCCGGAACTTACCGCGCACTTCATATCCGCACTCCGCGCTTGATCTACTAATGACGCAATAGATTCCTTATAATTTACTTTAAATTCAGCCCATATCTCACTCATTGGCAATATAAAAAAATCTCTCTTAAAAAGGCCGGGATGAGGCACCGTCAATGTTTGTGTTGCCAGCACTTCATTCTCTGCCGCCAGGATGTCAATATCCATTTCTCTCGGCGCCCATACCGGGCGCTGCTGTCGCCCTACCTCTTTCTCTATCCCCTGCGTCAGAGCCAGAATGTCTTCTATGGGCAGTGAAGAATGCACCAATACAGCCATATTATAGAATGGTTTATCCCATTCTTGCGGTGCGTTTTCCGGCAACATCGCCGGGTTTTCATACACACTGGACACAGCCACAACCTCACCGACCGAGCGGCGAATGCAGTCAACAGCCTGCCGCAATTGCATCAGCCGGTCACCCAGGTTACAGCCAAGCGCCAGCGCCACCTTCCGCAATTGCGGCAAGGCTTCTTCATGATTATGATGCGATAACTGCGCCATCATCTGTGTACTTTGTGCCAACCTTATGCTTTAAACGATTATGCACCCTTACTGCATCATGAACGGAAAGACAATCAAGCGTGACAGTGCATGCCTCTCGCTGGAAGACCGCAGCTTCCGCTTCGGAGACGGCATCTTTGAAACCCTGACCATTCGCGATGGCGTCGCCCTCTTTGCCGAACAACATTTGCAACGCCTACAGCAGGGCCTCAACGCCATCCATATCAAATACCAAACCATTGAGTTAAAAAATCAGATTAAAAATCTGATTAGTATAAACAATATATCAACCGGCATTGCGCGCATTATCGTCAGTCGCGGAAGCGGCTCTCAAGGATATAACCCGACCGCCCGGCAGCCGTTGATCGTGCTCGAAAGCGCATCATTACCAGACGCCCCTCGCCTCCCCACCACCCTGGGGCTTTCATCCTGGCGTCGCCCACCATCTCAAAGCCTTCCTTCTTCCAGCAAAACAAATAATGGCCTGAGCAGTAGCCTTGCCCGGATGGAAGCGGCGCATCAGCAACAAAGCGAGATGGTTCAACTCAGCGCAACCGGCGCCGTGGCAGAAGTGAGTAGCGGCAATATTTTTTGGGCAATCAACGGGCAATGGTACACACCGCACCTGAATACCGGTGCGGTCGCAGGTATCACCCGGCAATGCCTGCTGGCATTATCACCCTCTCCCATCGCGCAAGGCTCGTACCCCCCCATTTGGCTTGAACAAGCCGATGAAGTATTTATCTGCAACAGTGTCTGGGGCATTCTTCCCGTTCATCGCTATCGTCACGCGACATACGCCACAGGCCCACTCACCCTGCAACTGACTGACATGCTGAAGACTGCTAAACAGGCTTATGTTAGAGATCATCGATAATATAAATGCGACTGACCAGTCGTGGCAGCAACTCCCCTGGGCATCGCCGTTGCACTACGCTGCCGGCATCTCTCCCAACGAGCGCTACTGGGCCTTACTCTATTCCGGAATGACCACCCGCTATTCCGGTCGTTTTTCACTTCTGGCACTCAAACCGCAGGAGCAAATCACGGCCAGCACGTTTGCCCCGCTCGCTGCGCGTCTCAGTCATGATCGCCCCTGGCAGGAAAACCTCTGGCTTGGCTATCTGGGCTATGGCTTAAAGCATGATGTAGAACATCTCCCGCCTGATCTAACCGACGAAAAGATGAGTTTTCCGACCACCATGCCGGATCTGTGGATGTTGCGCTATGGGCTGATCTTACTGTTCGACCACCAACAGCAACAATGCCATGCCTGGGCATCCTCATCGCAATTATTACGTGAGATTCCCTCTCCTGCTCCCATCCAGCCCGCCGTCATTCCCACCACCACACACCTTTCCTCACCCACCACGAAGGAAGAATATCTCGCACAGGTGCAATCGATTCAGACACACATCCATGCCGGAGATATGTATCAGGCAAATCTCACCCGCAAATTCAATGGCTTATTTAGCCAAACGCCGCATATGATGGCCCTTTTTGCCAGACTCACAGAAGTCAGTCCGGCCTGCTACAGCGCATTACTCAAACTGGATGACACTTGGATTGCCTCCTCCAGCCCGGAACGCTTTCTGAGCATTTCCGCCTCTGGGTGCGTCGAGTCGCGGCCCATCAAAGGCTCCGCTCCACGCGGCCATAATACGCATCAGGACGCCACATCTCGCCATGCATTGCAAAACAGCCCGAAAGACCGGGCCGAAAATCTCATGATCGTGGATTTGATGCGAAACGACCTCTCGCATAGCTGCATTCCCGGTTCCGTCACCATCGATAATCTGTTTGATGTCAGCACCTATGCCACCATCCACCATATGGCCACCACCATTAGCGGCATGAAAAAACCCGACTGCACCACACTGGACGTGATCCGCCAGTGCTTTCCTCCCGGCTCAATGACCGGTGCCCCAAAAATCCGCGCGATGGAAATCTGCACAAGATTGGAGCGGCTTAGGCGCGGTGTCTATAGCGGTGCCATCGGTTGGATCGGCGGCAATGGAGCCTGCGACCTGTCTGTGGTCATCCGCACGTTACTGGTCAAAAAGTTAACATGGGAGCTGCAAATAGGCGGTGGCATTGTCGCTGATTCCCTGCCGGAAAGTGAATTTCAGGAGACCCTCACTAAAGCCAGAGGCATCGCCAGCACACTAGATGTAGATATCGAGCGATTCGCAATACTATAAGTTGTATAGAGACAAGTCTAACAAACACCCCCTCAACACCGCATCAACCCTATGGCGAGTCATGCATTTTTTGCATAGCAAAATCGTTAATTATGCACTGCATGCCGTGACATAATCCCATATCGTCCCCATCAACGCAAAACGTTGAGTGAAGGACCTCGACCCATGGTGACATTACGGCTACCCCGCAAAAGCGCAACACTGGCAGGCCTCTGCATGCTCGGCGCCAGCCTGTCGGCCTGTTCCTCCCAACCCGGTTCGCTGACACTGGCGCAAGCCTCTCTCCAGCCGCAACAAGATCCGCGCATCGTCTATGCCGATGTCTATCGCAGCCTGGAACGCGGCGAGCTCAATGATTCTGTTTATAGCTGGATAGCAAAATAAAAACGAATCGCTCCAGCATTTGCGACGCAGCATGTACATCGCCGCGTTTAAGAAGACATAAAGAATAGAAAAAGTTACTTGAACGCCTGCAACCCGGTAATCGCCCGCCCCAAAATCAATGCATGAATATCATGCGTGCCTTCATAGGTATTGACACTCTCCAGATTCATCACATGGCGCATCACATGATATTCATCACTCACGCCATTGCCACCATGCATGTCTCGCGCCACCCGAGCCATCTCCAACGCCTTACCGGCTGAATTGCGCTTGATGAGCGAGATCATCTCCGGCGTCCCCTTGCCTTCATCCAGCAACCGCCCAACGCGCAAGCAGCCTTGCAGCCCCAGGCTGATCTCTGTCATCATATCGGCCAGTTTCTTTTGAATCAGCTGCGTTTGCGCCAATGGCTTGCCGAATTGCGCCCGGTCCAGCGTGTAGCCGCGTGCACGAGCATAACAATCCTCCGCCGCACCCAATGCGCCCCACCCAATGCCATAACGCGCTTTATTAAGGCAGCTAAATGGCCCTTTGAGGCCAGACACGTCCAGCTCATGGTCGGCCGACACCGCCACTTCATCCATCGCAATCATGCCGGTGCTGGATGCCCGCATCGACAGCTTGCCCTTGAGTGGCTCTGCCACCAGCCCTTTCGCCCCTTTATTCAGCACAAAGCCGCGAATCGTCCCATCCGGCACACCGGTCTTGGCCTCGGCGCCATAGACTTTCGCCCACACCACAAACACATCAGCAATTGGCGAGTTGGTAATCCAGTTCTTTGCGCCGCTCAGCACATAGCCATCCTCCGTTCTTGTCGCTCGCGTCTGCATACTGCCTGGGTCGGATCCATGATTCGGCTCGGTCAGGCCAAAACAGCCAATCAACTCACCGCTGGCAAGTTTTGGCAAATAAGTCTCTCTAAGGGTTGTCGAACCAAACGTATAAACAGGGTGCATCACCAGACTGGATTGCACGCTGAGCGCTGAACGATAACCACTATCAACCCGTTCAACCTCACGCGCAATCAGGCCATAACAGACATGATTGACCCCCGCCCCACCAAACTCGGACGGTATCATGGACCCGAGCAGCCCCAACTCACCCAGTTCACGCATGATGTTCAGATCAAACTGCTCATGCCGATGTGCCTCAGTAATGCGCGGCATCAATTTATCCTGCGCATAATTGCGCGCCATATCTTCGATCATGCGTTCTTCTTCACTGAGTTGAGAGCGCAGTTGCAGCGCATCGAAACAATCAAAAACCGGCTGATCACTCATAAAACACACCTTATTAGAAGTATTCTAAAGTAGAATATAGCATATTTCTTATACTTCGTTAACCCGTTGCATTCCGGATGAAACAGAGTAGCATGCTGAGCAACCAGACATAGACCAAATACAGGAGAAGGCAAGCATGGCACAAACACTCACCTACACCTCCTTCGCCACTCCCATCGGCGAGCTATGGCTCGCTCATGATGGAGAAGGAGTGTGCGCCTTGTGCTTTGCCCGGAGCGATACCACACCTGCTGCTTTCCTGCCCAAGGCCAGCAGGATTAAGGGCAAGGTAACCGTCACATACGATGACACCGCTTTAGCGCCATACGCCGCCCAGGTGCAGGCATTTCTCAATGGCCGCAGCACATCACTCAACCTGCCCCTTCACCTTCATGGCACACCATTTCAACAGCAGGTCTGGCAGTTGCTGGAACGCATTCCCTTTGGCGAAACACGATCCTATCGTGAGATAGCACAACAAATCAAAAAGCCAGGAGCCTATCGCGCCGTTGCACAGGCCTGCGCGACCAATCCGGTGATGATTCAGGTCGCCTGTCACCGCGTCATCCGCTCAGACGGCGACATCAGCGGGTATGTCGGCGGCGTCGGGAATAAGCGCTTTCTGCTGAATCTTGAGAACCCGGATAACAACCTGGCGCAAGCCGCCTAAATCAGCGACTATCCGTTACATAACCTCTCAACATCCAGCATCCCTCGAAACTCCAGAATATTCCCGCTCGGATCTTCAATATAAAAGCTACCTTCTTCATCCGGTGTTCCCTGGTGGATGTAACTCGGCCCCTGATAAAAGCCGATATTATGCTCAGCCAATCGTGTACGCAGCCCATCCCAGGCGTCACGCCCCAACACCACGCCAAAATGTCGCACCGGCACCGGTTTACCATGCTCAAAATTGCGCCCAGGCCGTTCAATATCCTTCAATTTCACATACGCCGTTAAGTGATGGCCATAAAAATTAAAGTCGATCCAGCTATCGCCCTTATGCCACACCAAGCATCCTAAAACGTCACAATAAAAACGACGCGTCTCTTCCAGATCATATATCGGAAAGGCTAAATGAAAGGGCGGCCGACTCACGATACCTCCTCTTGCGGCGTATATAGTTGCAATGCCACCGCATGCAACCCATTATCTAGTTCCGGTTGCAATAAATCATAAACAAGCCGGTGGCGCTCAACCCGGCTTTTCCCTTCAAATTGCACACAGACAATGTGTAGCCGGTAATGCGTTTCACCCTCTGGCCTGGCACCCACATGCCCGGCATGCAAATGTGATTCGTCGATAATATCCAAACGCGCAGGCTGCAACGCTTCGTCTATCACGTGACGCATCCGTTCTTCCCTACTCATGTCACCTCCTTCATTCCCATCACATGTCTCACAATGACCGTCTCACATCGGCACAATTGTGTCATATTGAAACAATCATCTGACTACTGATCATCACACCAGACGGCACTATCCAAACCCACAAACATCACAAAACCACAGGTTATATGCGGATGACAACGCTTAATCCCTCAATATCCTGCTTTTCAACCCTGAGTTGGCACAGCGATTGCCACTACCATAAGCGTCATCGCCACGTAGGCCAGATATATACAGCACAATCAAAAACAACAACGGAGAAAGAGTATGACGGTGACAGGCAGAAAAATACAGGAGATTGATAAAGCCATTGGCCGCCGCCTGGAACAAATACGCCGTGAGAATGGCTTAACACAACAAGAGCTGGCGGCATTGATGGGAGTGACCTATCAGCAGGCACATAAATATGAGCGCGGCATCAACCGCCTTTCTGCCGGCAGATTGGCCATATTGGCAGAGGCGCTCGGCATTCCTCCCGCTCATTTTTTCCTTCATCTGGTCAGAGACACGCACACAGAACCATATCAGGAAGATAGTCAGGCCCTGGAAGCAAAACACCTGTTTCAACGCATTCATAATCCACAGCAACGTGAAGCACTACTTCGCCTGATGCAGGCCATGACGCGTCTGTAATCATCATTGTAACGCAAACTTGCCTCCGGGCAGCCGACTAGCGTATAATGGAAGGATGAAAACGAAAAAAATACCGTCACACGCATCACATCTGCCTTGTGATTGGCAAGGCTGCATGGAACCGGGCGAGCACCGTGCCCCACGCAGCCGTAAGCAGATTGGCAGCAATCGGGATGAAGACTATTTTCATTTTTGTCTGGATCACGCTCGGGAATATAACCGCAACTGGGATTATTTTGAAGGCATGACGCGGGATGCTATCGAGGCTTTTCAACGTGATTCCGTCCATGGCCACCGCCCAACCTGGGATAACAGTGATCGTGCTGCAAACTCCCGTACCAAAATAAACGAAGCGGTGATTGAAGAGGCACTTCGCCGTTTCATGCACCAGCGAAGCACACATACAAAGCCGATACAGCCGGAAATGGCTCTTACCGAAGAGCAACATCATGCATTATCGATTCTCGACCTCTCGCCTGATGCCAGCGCCGAAGAGATTAAAACGCGCTACCGCCACTTAGTCAAAAAACACCATCCGGATGTGAATAATGGCTGCAAACAGGCTGAGGAGCGCTTCAAGCAGGCCGTCAATGCCTACCTTGCGCTCAAGCCACTCTTTGCAGATTCGCGCACATCGCCATAATCACATAGTTCCAGACCGCCGGAGCAAACCCAACACACGATTCAGCCTTGCGCGGTTCACACAGCAATGCCAATATGCCGGGCCAAATTATTCTTCGTCTGATCCCATAAGGAGCATGCCTTGACAAAAGCAGCCGACCCTGCCGACGCCTTGCAACACCTGCCTGCCGATGCCGACAAACCTGCGAACACACAGGAATTATTTGGCATCACCGTTCCGTTCGACGTGCATGGCTTTAGTGAAAAGACGGAGTATGTGCCGGAAAAAGACAGTGCCTATCGCTTCGACCCCGACACGACCACAGCACTGTTGGCCGGCTTTGCCCGCAATCGCAAAGTGCTGGTGCAGGGCTATCATGGCACGGGTAAGTCCACTCATATTGAGCAGGTTGCCGCCCGGCTCAACTGGCCATGTATTCGCATCAACCTCGACAGCCACATCAGCCGAATTGATCTGATCGGGAAGGATCAGATTGTCCTGCGCGAGGGTACACAGGTTACTGAATTTGTCGAAGGCCTCCTGCCCTGGGCCCTGCAACGCCCTGTTGCGCTTGTGTTTGATGAGTATGATGCAGGCCGCCCGGATGTGATGTTTGTCATCCAGCGTATTTTAGAGGCTGAAGGCCATCTCACCCTGCTCGACCAGAACCGGATCATTAAACCCCATCCCTCCTTTCGCCTGTTTGCCACAGCCAACACCATAGGCCTGGGCGATACCTCCGGCCTTTATCATGGCACACAGCAAATCAACCAGGGCCAGATGGATCGCTGGAATATCGTCGTGGCGCTCAACTACCTCCCGGTCCAGCAGGAATCAGACATTATCAAGGCCAAAGTGGATAGCTTCGATAATGCCAAAGGCCGCAAAGTGATTGAGCAAATGGTAAGGCTGGCCGGGCTGGTACGCCAAAGCTTTATCAATGGCGACCTCTCCACCGTGATGTCACCACGTACCGTCATCACCTGGGCGCAAAATGCCGAGATTTTTGGCGATGTGCATCATGCCTTCAGCCTGTCTTTCCTCAATAAATGCGACGAGGCCGAACGCCCCATCATCCTGGAGCTTTATCAACGCGTGTTTGACATTGACCTTGAGGAACAGCAAGCTGCATGAATACGAAAGGCAGTAACGACGACCCCCTCGCCACCTGCCTCAGAGCATTGGCTCTAAAGCACGAATTGACGGTGGAATTCGGCGCTAACAGCGATATGCCCGCCTTCATCAATGGCGATTTGGTGCGCCTGCCTTCTTTCCCTGCCGATGCCACAGAGGAAGAAAAACGCACCGTACGCGGCAATGCCGATGCCGCCGCCATGCGGCTGCGCTATCACGATGATGCCATATTTACAGCACATGCGCCGGAAGAAGAAAAAGCCCGCGCGATCTATGAAACATTGGAACAGGCGCGCATTGAGTCACTCGGCGCACGCGATTACTCTGGCCTTGCGCATAATATAGCCCACCGGGTCGAACAACATTGCAAACGAGCCGGTTATGAGCAGATATCCGAACGCACCGATCCGCCACTGGCCGACCTGTTAGCGCTCATGCTCCGCGAAAAAATCAGCGGCCAACAGCCACCCGCCATGATGCATAGTTTACTTACATTATGGTCTCCATGGATCGAGAGCCGCATCGGCGACACGCTCGACCATGTTGCCAATGCTGCAGATGATCAGGCACAGTTCGCCCGGCAGGTCAATGACCTGCTACACCAACTGGAGCTGACCGCCTCTCCTGGAAAAACAACACCTCTCGATCAGGCACCGGATGAAACCCCGCAGGAAGATCAGGCACAACCGGCCAATAGCGAAGAAGATGAAGACGCCCAAGAGCCAACCGAAGGCGAGGAAGATAATGGCAGTGACAGCACGCCGGAAGATATCCTTGCCGATGGCGCACCGATGGAAATGCAGGATGAGGCGTTGGAGCCGGAAGTCCAGTCCACCCCGCAGCGCATGGGCGAGGCTTTCTATCTCCCCAATATTCAGGTCGATCTGCCGCAGCGGGCCAGCCGTTATCACGCCTATACCACGCAATTTGATGAAGTGATTGCCGCCGATCAATTAATCGATACGGAAGAATTGCGCCAACTGCGCGCCCGGCTGGACGATAAGCTGCAACATTTCACCACCCTCACCGCCAAACTCGCCAACCGGCTGCAGCGTCTGCTGCTCGCACGTCAGCGCCGTAGCTGGCGCTTTGATGAAGAAGAAGGCATTTTGGACACGGCCAAACTCTCGCGCATCGTCACCAACCCCAACTATCCATTTTACTACAAAACCGAACAGGAATCCGCCTTTCGCGACACCGTGTTCACCTTGCTGCTCGATAATTCAGGCTCCATGCGCGGCAGGCCGATCACCGTTGCCGCCATGAGTTGCGATATTCTGGCTCGTACCCTGGAACGTTGCGGCGTGAAAGTTGAGATTCTTGGCTTCACAACCCGTGACTGGAAAGGAGGACAAAGCCGCAAACAGTGGATTGAAGATGGCAGCCCGGCCAATGGCACCGGGCCTGGCCGCCTGAACGATTTGCGCCATATCATTTACAAACCGGCGGACATTCCCTGGCGCCGTGCACGAAGCAATTTGGGTCTGATGCTCAAAGACAGTATTTTAAAAGAAAATATTGATGGCGAGGCGATTCTCTGGGCCTATCAACGCTTGCTCGCCCGCCCCGAACAACGCAAAATACTGATGGTGATTTCCGATGGTGCACCGGTTGATGACAGCACCTTATCCGTCAATAACAGTGCCTATCTCGATAGCCACCTGCGCGACGTGATCGCCATGCTGGAACAGGACGACAGTCTGGAGCTCACCGCCATTGGCATTGGCCATGATGTTACGCGATATTACAAGCAAGCTGTGACAATCGGCGAGGTCGACCAACTCGCCACAACCATGATGACGGAACTCGGAGAACTTTTCTCGCGCGCATAACCCAACAACAACTAAGAACGTTACTCAGTCATTATCTGAACAGAGATAAGTGATAGACAAATATACGCTTTGAATGGCTTATACGTTGGAAAAAGGGCCTTACGCCGCTTTACCCGCTACTGCTTTTTTGATTTTTTTCTTCAGCGCCACCGCTTCCGGAGTCAGCTTCAGGCTTGATGTCGTCAGCAGGTAATTATCCAACCCACCATTATGCTCAACCGTGCGGATGGTGCTAGGTGTCACACGCAACTTCACCTTCTGACCAAGGGCTTCACTTAAGAAAGAAACCGGCTGAATATTGGGCATAAAACGACGACGCGTCTTACGATTGGAGTGCGACACGTTATTGCCGGATTGCGGGCCTTTGCCGGTCAGGCTGCATTTTTTTGCCATGATTCTATCCGTTTCTTCTATTTGCCTATGAGGTAAAGAGAGCGTTTACTATCGTCAGGGCTATCAAATGTCAAGGGTTTATAGAAGTCTCAAACATCGTACTGTCAGTCAACCCAACCCTTTTATGGAGATTATATAGTCGTTCCAATTTAGAATTCCCCATCCAGCGACCCGTTAGGGCGGCGAAGCCAAAATAGGAGTTTGATGAGCACCGGAATGATTGTAGTTTTCGCATCCACTAGGAGGGATGCGAAACTCATCTATAGGTACAACACTCCTCTTCGAGAGTGTTGTAAACCTACATGACATGAGGAGCGCAAGCAAATCTGCTATTTGCAGCAATGGGGAATTTTTAAGTGGAATGACTATAATCACCACTCCTCAGAACTGACCACATGGCTAATATCCGTTCCATTGCTAAGCTTTCCGTCCTGCCCACGCTCATAGAGCGTAATCCGATCTGCCTGATAATCGATTGTCACCTGCCACACCATACCATTTGTGCCATGATGCAAGTCAGGATGATAGCCTTCCTGAATATAATAATGTGGATTGGTCGATGTCATGCAGCGATGCCCGCCGCCGCCTTTCATCGTATGCGGTATCGGCGTTAAGATAACATCATACCCGCGCTCTGTGATCATCTGCACCGCCCGGTCTGAAACAGCATCACTCATGTAAATACGCCGACCAAATGACGTCGCATTACCACCAAATCCGCTTTGAATATCATCCAGTGGTATCTCAACGAGCTTATCACCAAACAGCGCTTTTAGTGTGTCCCAACTCTCCGGCGTATATGCGGCAGAATGCGTAAACAGATGACCGCCTTTAGCCGTCGGCCCCGTTGTATCCATATGGTAAAATGGCTGACGCAAATGAATGGTGATGACCTGTATCGCTGCATTTACATATTCATGCAGGTAATCGGCAAATTCCCGGTGCCCTTCCTGCGTGGAGCGCCCCATGGCCAGCTCCGTCGTTTCTGCCAGCCCGGCCAGCACCACGCCGCCTTCTGCACCCGGAATATGATGAAACACCACACGGGTATCGCCAAATTCCATCGCATGCGCCATCTGCACAATGCGCCGCTGCCCTGCCGGGTCAGGATTCTGCACACTGGTACGAAGCAGCCGTTCCTTCCACGGCACCTCGCTTTGCCGCTCTTCATGCGTAAAACGCGGCATGATTGACAACACTGGCCCTGCTTCATAGCGTCCATCTGCCAGCTTCGTCAGCTGCTGAAAACTCTTATCCGAATCCGTACAGAAAATACCATCCAGTGCACCGGGCTGCGATGGCATAAGCAAAACCGGGTGTCCATGCAGGCGATACATCGCTGCCAAGGCGCGTGCTTCCAAATCTGCTTCCGGATAATGCGTCACCCCATGGCTATCAGGCTGCCGTGGCTCCACATCCAGACTATGTTGGGTGAAGGCATTTTCATACCGGCTTTGACGAATGCCAAAATGCATGCCACCATGCATCAGGATCGGTGGGTGGTCGAGAATATGCCGTACAAATCCGCCATCCAGTACAGTACTCGCTGGAATATCACGCAGGCAGAAATGATCTTCGGGAACCGGCGCTGTCATCTACCCGCATCGCTACGATAGGAAAACAAAGGCCTCACGCTGCATTCGCCTGACTAGACGTCGCCTGACTCGGCGTCTGATCCACCGTCACACCGGCATGTTCCATCGCACCTTGTACAAAGGATACAAATAACGGGTGAGGCCGAAACGGGCGCGATTTAAATTCAGGATGAAACTGAACGCCGATAAACCACGGATGATCCGACAGCTCGACAATTTCCGGCAACAACCCATCCGGTGACAGCCCGGTAAATTTCAGTCCTGATTTTTCCAGCTTGGCGCGATATTTCATATTCACTTCATAGCGGTGGCGGTGCCGTTCACTAATCTTCGATTTACCATATATTTTTCGCACCTTACTTCCTGGCTCCAGCAGGCAGTCATAAGCACCCAGGCGCATAGTGCCGCCCAGATCGCCATCCAGACTGCGCTTTTGCAACTCTCCGGCCTTGAGCCATTCGGTAAGCAAGCCAACCAACGGTTCTTTCGGGGCGCCGAATTCACTCGATCCGGCCTGCGTCAATCCAGCAAGGCTGCGTGCCGACTCCAATACGGCTAGCTGCATGCCAAAACAAATACCGAGAAATGGAATCTGATGCTCACGGGCAAAGCGAATCGCTTCCAGCTTACCATCAACGCCTCCCTCACCAAACCCGCCCGGCACGAGTATGGCATGTGCTGTCTTGAGTTTTTTCTCAGCTTCCTCACGCGTCAGGTTGCGGGCATTGACCCAGCGCACTTTTACCTTCACCCGGTTATCGAACCCGGCATGATCCAACGCTTCGGTCAACGATTTATAGGCATCATGCAAACTGGTATATTTACCAACAATCGCCACTGTCACTTCCGCACGAGGGTTCAGTTGCCGACGCGTAATGCGCTCCCAATCCGATAAATCCAACGCATCATTTTGTACCGGCAGATTGAAGTATTCGAGGACGGCTCGGTCCAACCCCTCACCATGTAAGTTACTCGGCACCTGATAAATCGACTCGACATCCAGCGCCTGGATGACCCGCTCTTCCATAATATTGCAAAAAAGAGCGATCTTCTTGCGCAGTGGGATGGGAATGTGGTGTTCAGCCCGGCATACCAATACATCGGGTTGAATCCCGATCATCCGCAACTCTTTCACTGAATGCTGCGTCGGCTTGGTCTTTAATTCCTTTGCCGCGGCAATATAGGGCACCAACGTCAAATGCATAAAGCAACATCGCTCCGGCCCAAGCTCATAGCCAAGCTGACGAATCGCCTCCAAAAAAGGCTGGCCTTCAATATCCCCCACCGTGCCGCCAATCTCACACAGCACAAAATCCTCACGCGACGTATCACGCTTGATAAATTCCTTAATAAGATTCGTCACATGGGGAATCACCTGCACGGTACCCCCCAGATAATCGCCTTTGCGTTCCTTGGCGAGCAAGGTGGAATAAATCTGCCCTGTCGTAACATTATCCGATTTTTTGGCATCCACTCCGGTAAATCGTTCGTAATGGCCTAGATCGAGATCAGTCTCTGCCCCATCATCGGTAACAAACACCTCACCATGCTGAATCGGGCTCATCGTCCCGGGATCCACATTCAAATAGGGGTCGAGCTTACGCAGACGTACCTTATAACCACGTCCCTGCAACAACGCTGCCAGACTGGCAGCCGCCAATCCTTTTCCCAGGGAACTGACCACCCCTCCGGTAATAAAGATATAGCGAGGCATGATCTTTGATACGCTCCTTAAAAATTGTCATCATGGGTGATATAGAGAGCCAACACATGCGCCCTTATTCTGCAATCGGCACGACCGGCCGCGCCGGCGCTGCCGGGGCACTTTCTTCCGGCGCCGGAGCCGTTGGCGCATCAACAGGTGCCACATCGCTATGAACCGGAATTTGGTCGACAATCGACGTTCCACTATCCCGATGCCCCATCATGGTCAAAATCAAGCTGGTAATCATAAAGGCTGTCGCCAGCAATGCCGTGGTACGCGTTAAAAAATTCGCCTTCGCGGCCGAACTCATGAAGCTGTTGCCACCGCTTCCCAGCCCAAACCCATCCTGATCACTACGCTGCACCAGCACACTCAGAATAATTGCAAGTGCGATCACGGTATGAATGACAAGCAACACCGAATACATAGTTATTATCCTTACACTTCACCTCAGAGTAATATGCCATATTCAATATAGCCTAATACCTGCTGCCGGTTCTAACGGCCTAAACCCGTTTTGGCCAGCGAAAATCAACGATCTTCGCTTTGCTGAAAACACATATTCCAGGCAATCATGCCGCCTGACGTCCTCGCACCTCGGCTGCCGCCTCGGCGATTGCCTTGAACGACGCAGGTTGCAGGCTTGCACCACCAATCAGAAACCCATCAACGCCATTCACAGCTATTAATCCTGCTGCATTCGCAGGCTTCACTGACCCACCATAAAGTACGCGTAGCCCATGCGCATAAGCCGGATCGTGATCCGTCAGAAACTGACGAATCACCGCGTGCATCACTTCAATATCTTCCATCGACGGCACCCGACCCGTTCCAATCGCCCATACCGGCTCGTAGGCCAACACCAGACCGGAATATTGGTCAATCGCATCGGGCAATTCTTCAATAATCAAGGCCAACTGCTCCTGCACGGCATGCACCGCATGGCCTGCATCGCGTTCCTCTTCGGCCTCTCCCACACAAATAATGGGCGTCAACCCGGCAACCAGTGCTGCCGTCGCTTTACGACCAATCTGCGCATCATTCTCTACGTGATGGGTTCGACGCTCTGAATGGCCCACAATGACATAATCACAGCCTATTTCACGGAGCATTCGTGCACTGACATCACCAGTAAACGCTCCCTCTTTCTCCATGTGGCAGTCCTGTGCTCCCAGGCGCACCGCTTGATGATCACTCCCTAGCGCGGAGTCCATATCACGCAGCCAAACCGATGGAGGGCATACCACCAGCTCAGCACCACGCACCCCTTCGCCCAGCATATTGGTTATCTCTGTCACTAATTCCCTACTGCCATGCATCTTCCAGTTCGCAACAATAAGAGGATGTAATATTGCCATTTTTTCTATTCCATCTGTCTGTAAAACCCCTGTAAGGGTTAACATAGCCACGCTCACTTGTCATCTACCGCGGCTTAGTATGCAAACCTCTTGCATGGGTGCCGGACGCTGCTATTACTGTGCCCGAATTATCTCTGCATAGACAACGTCGGTAAGGCAATGCTGGAAGCCATTCGCAATAACACCAATTCTATTTTCGTCAAAGCGCTGCTGGTGCTGATTGTGGGCAGTTTTGCCCTGTGGGGTATTGGCGATATGTTCCGTGGAGGCGGCCAGCAGGATGTAGCAAAAGTCGGCGACGATATGATCACAGATACGCAACTCTCGATGGCCTTACAGGATGACATATCACGCTTTCAACAAATGTTCGGCGGCCAAATCCCGGATATTTTTCGTCAAACACTGGAACAACAAGTTCTGGAACGCCTTATCAACCAGCACCTGCTAGAGCAGGAAGCGGCACGTCTCGGCATCCATGTACCGGTCACCCACATCCTGGAGCGTATCGGTAACGATGCGTTATTTCAGGAAGACGGGGTATTCAGCAAAGACCGTTTTGCTGAGGTGCTTCGCTTCAATGGTATGACGGAAGCGGATTATGTACATACCGTTCAACAGCAGATCGCCACGGGAGAGTTAATTGACCTGTTTACGAATCAACCCTTCGCGTTGGACGCTCAGGCACGTCTCATCCACCATTACCAGAACGAGGCACGCACGTTCAGCTATATCACGATTGGCACCCAAGATATTCCCCCTATACAGGACCCATCAGAAACAGATTTAATTGCCTATTATGACACGCATGATGAGTTATTTTCCGCTCCTGAATATCGGCGCTTTAAACTCATCACCCTCTCGCGCATGGATGTCATCAACAATCTCGATATCAGCGATGAGTCAATGCGCGCCTATTATGACGACAATCAGGACCTCTACACGCTGCCGGAACGCGCTCGGATTGAGCAGATTATTCTCCCGGACGTAGCGACAGCAATGGAGGTACGAGCCGAACTGATGGATAATGCCACATTGGCTGACATCCATGCCAAACAAGCAACCGTACCGGCAACATGGACGGATCTTGGAGAGGTAAGCGCTGGCGATCTGCCGGCAGGCGCTCAGGAAGTGATTGATGCCACAGCCGTTGGCAATGTCAGTATGCCGTCGGAAAGTGCGTTTGGGGTGCATCTGTATCGTGTAGCTGAGCGATTTCCTGCCACGATCAAACCATTCGAGGATGTCAAAGACACGATTCAGCAGGACGTCATCACCAATCAGTTGGATCAAATGATGTATGACATGTCCGTGGTGTTGGAAGATGCATTCGCCGCCGGAAGCACACTGGAAGAAGCCGCCAATGCCAGTGAACTGACAATACAAACGATCGGCATGATTGATGCCGAGGGACTCCAGCCGGATGGCACAGCTTTGCCCCTGCCATTCGATGAGCCGGAATTCCTGGAATATGCCTTTAGTCTGGAACAAGGCGATGAACCGGAACTCCGCCTCTCGCAAAACCGCACCTACTACGCCCTCTCCCTGGAAAGTGTCACCCCTTCACGCAGCCGTGCACTGGATGAGGTACGCGGTACGGTCATTCAGTCATGGAAAAAAGCGGAAACAGAGCGACTGCTGCTAGAACAGGCACAAGACATTGCCTCTCAGGCCGCCAGCGGTATTGCGCTTGGCACCATTGCCGCAAACTGGGAGCTTGCAAACCCCACGCGCACAACAGTGACACGGAACACAGCCAATGCATCAGAGGGTGAAGATGCAGATGACAACATCAAACAGTCCATTGCCCCGGCAATCTTCACTCTGGCGCCTGAAGAGACAACAAATGCGGTCATGACAGAAGGTGGCGGCTACGTTATTGCCAGGCTGCACGAGATCACACCGGCGGAAGAACCGGATGACGCCGCCATCCAATCCATCGTCTCTGACCTGTTGCCGCAATATCACCGTGAATTGCTGGATTTGTATACACGTCATTTGCGTTCCCGCTATGGCGTTGAAATCTACCGCAGCTATAATCAACAACCGGCAGCATCGCTGGCAGATATGCCATTATAGGCGCATGGATTATTTTCCCACCATTTCAGACTTCACCCCCGGTTACGACACGCAAAAACCACAACTGGTCTGGACGCGTCTTTCAGCGGATTTAGACACACCAGTCGCCGCCTCAATGAAGCTGCTTGATAAAAAGGCTCCGTTCTTCCTGCTTGAATCTGTACAAGGGGGAGAATCACGAGGCCGCTACTCCATCATCGGCCTGCAACCCGACATGATCTGGCGCTATCATGGCAACCAGGCGGAATTATGCCGGACCCCAGATGCGAGCGATCCCGTCTATGAACCGCTTGATGGGCCACCATTGGATGAGCTACGCTCATTATTACAAGAATCCCGCATCGAGAAACCGGAGGAACTCCCTCCCATGGCATCCGGATGGATTGGCTATCTCGGCTATGAGACCATTGGCCTTGTCGAAGACATTCCAATCACCAACCCCGATGAGACCGACCTGCCGGACGGATGCCTCATGCGGCCACGCATTATGGTAATTTTTGATGGCGTTGCCGATGAAATCATCATCGTCACACCGGTCTATCCGGAAGAAGATCGCCCTGCCGATATCGCCTATGAATCGGCATTGATGCGCCTGAGTCGTATTGCTGACCAGTTGGAACACCCCCTGCCTCGCTCAGCACGCGCCCATAACAGAGGCCATGTGGAGCCCTTAACTCTGGATTTTACCTCGAATCTGACACGCAACCACTATCACAGCATGGTGGAAAAGGCGCGTGAACATATTTTCGCCGGCGATATTTTCCAGATTGTCCCGTCACAGCGTTTCTCCGCTGCCTTCCCTCTTGATGCCTTTGCGTTTTATCGATCCTTAAGGCATCTGAATCCATCACCATTTCTCTTCTATCTTAATTTCGGCACCTTCCAACTGGTAGGCTCCAGCCCGGAGATAATGGTACGCCTACGCGATGATATCGTCACAATTCGCCCTATCGCCGGCACCCGCAAACGCGGTGCCTCCGCCGAAGAAGACCAGGCACTGGAAGAAGACTTGCTACGCGATCCCAAAGAGATTGCCGAGCATTTAATGCTGCTGGATTTAGGTCGCAATGATGTCGGTCGTGTTGCCGCCATGGATTCTGTCACCGTGACCGAACAGATGGTCATCGAACGTTATTCCCATGTCATGCATATCGTCTCCAATGTCATTGGCCGCATTGATAAGGACAAAGATGCCCTGGATGCGTTAATGGCAGGCTTTCCGGCAGGTACTGTCAGCGGAGCGCCCAAAATACGGGCAATGGAGATCATTAATGAGCTGGAGACAATCCAGCGAAAATTCTATGGGGGTTGCGTCGGTTATTTTAGTGGAACCGGTGCTATGGATAGCTGCATCGCGCTGCGCACAGCACTCATCAAGGATGGGCACATTCACATCCAGGCAGGAGGCGGGGTTGTTGCCGACAGTGACCCGGAAGCCGAATATCAGGAGAGCTATAATAAAGCACGCGCCTTGATGCATGCTGCCGAACAGGCATCACGCTTCGGTTAGGCTCTGTCGGATGCCCCAGGCGTCCCATGTGCATCTTCATAAAACCCTTGCGCTACAAGTTCACTCAAGGCACGAAAAACATCGTCAGCGTCAACCCCTTCTGCCTCAATGTGAAGCAGCGCCCCCGGCTCAGCAGCCAGGGTCAACAGCCCAAGAATAGAGCGCCCTTCCACAACCGGGCTATTCTCCAGGTCAGCCCGGCATACGGTGACATCCGCTTCAAACCTGTCGACACATTTGACGAATGCCGCTGCCGCCCGTGCGTGTAATCCACGATCATTAACAATGCGCACATCCCCCTGAACAGTGCGAACGGATAGTGACGGAGCAGATTTATTCATCAATTTCGTTCTTTCTGGCGCTGTGCCAACAGATTGCTAGCGACATTGATATATTTACGACCGGTTTCCTGTATTTCAAGCGCCGCCTCAGCCAACGGCATGGAATGACGAATACTGGCCAGCTTAATCAACATCGGCAGGTTCACCCCGGCAACTAATTCAATATGGCCGGGCTCAATTAATGTCATTGCAAGGTTGGACGGTGTGCCGCCAAACATATCGGACAGCACCATCACTCCGTCACCAGCATTAACCTCCGCGATCACGGATTTCAACAACTTCGCAGAATTTTCAGGCGAGTCTTCGGGAGCAATCGCAACCGCCTGCACGCCAGGTTGCTTTCCAACCACATGTTCCATAGCCGCCACATAGGCAGGCGCCAACGCACCATGGGCCACGATAACGATACCAATCACGTTTCTACCCCCAACTGCACAACCATGAGGCTACACCACATCACGTGACCTCAACTTCGGCAATGGGCATATCACGATGACGGATGATTGCATCATACTCATTCGATTGCAGCCACGCCGCACATGCTTCGGCCATAAAGACAGATCGATGTTTACCACCCGTGCATCCAAACGCAATCGTCAAGTAGCTTTTTCCTTCTTCTGCATAGCGCGGCAGCAAATCTTTCAGCAATGCCGTAAGATGTGCCCAGAATGTATCAAAACCCGGATCCTGGCGAATATACTCTGCCACGTCTGACTGCCTTCCGGTCAATGGTCGCAGTTGCTCATCATAATGAGGGTTACGTAAGAAGCGTACATCGAGCACAAGATCGGCGTCGCGAGGCACCCCCTTGGGATAGGCAAATGATGTCACACATAAGGTTAAACCCTGTGCATCATCGGCCACATGCGCTTTCAGGGCATTACGAAGATCAGCAACGGCATATTCACTGGTATCAATCGTGATATCCGCGCGCTCAGCCAATGCGTCAAGCAATTCACGCTCCCGTACAATACCGTCATGAACCGGGCGATCTAACGCCAGCGGGTGACGACGCCGCGTTTCCGTAAAACGCCGCTCAAGCACCGCATTACGGCAATCTAAAAACAAAAAAGTGAGTGTAAGGGATGATTCCCGACGAAATTCAGTCAATAATTCAATTAAATCACGCGGCGAAAAATCGCGAGAGCGCACATCCACACTGATAACCAACTTCTCCGGCAAGGGAACGGCCTCTCCCGCCTTCACCGGCATTAAAATCGGCTTGAGAAGGGATTGCGGCAGATTATCGATGGCCATAAACCCGAAATCCTCCAGCATACGCAATGCCGTAGATTTACCGGAGCCAGACATCCCTGATATGAGAATGACACGCATAAGCCTATGCTACCGCGCAACGCCCTTGAAGAAAAGCAACAAAGTGAACGTGATGGCCGATTACATATTTTATACGGTCGTTTCGCTTTATATACTCGATTCATTTCATTTTCAGACGTACTGGAATCGACTAGCAAGCGCACGCTAACATTTACAAGATAGGATGTTAGATCGTATGATTTGTACCTGCAACCCACACAGTGGTTGCAGGATGCGCCTCGCCTTACAGCGCTCAAGTAGCGAAGCGGTAGCGCATAGCAAATGCTGCGCGTGAGGCTTAGCGCCGTCTGAGCGTCAGTGTATTTCTGTACAGAAATACACTAAACACACTATAGTAACATTTACCTTACGCGGCCCGCTCATAAAGTAACGCGGCCCGAATACGTCCAACAGCTGTGTGGCAGTGAGGATCAAGCGATATCTGCGGTAATGCCAAATCATGCAACCGTCGATACATTGCTTCAGGCAAGCGCGGCAATAACGGGCTATCATCCAGTTGCACTAATAATGCCAGCGGCACCTCCGCAACAAATGGCAATCGATAAATGCCTTGCCCGCGTATTTCCAACAACCCCTGAATCTGTTCGGGAGGTGAGACGAAAAGCCGCTCGTCTCGTTGCGTCAGCACAACACGATCATCCGCCACCAGATCAAACCCGCGATCGATCAACCGCAGTAACAGTGCCGATTTACCGCTGCCCGATTGACCACATAATAACAGCCCCTGCCCCTCAAACGATGCCGCAGAGGCGTGATAATGCGTCACTCGCCATCCTGCACGGTATATTCCGTCAACAACACATAGGCAGCCTCTTCCTGATGACAGCCGCGCAATTTATCACAAAATGCACTATCTCTCAGCATGCGCGATATTTTTGCTAATACCCGTAAATGCTCTGATCCCGCCTGTTCCGGCACAAGCAGTAAAAACACCAGGTCAATCGGCATACTATCCACCGCATCATACGCAATCGGGGATTCCAGTGTCGCAAACACTCCTTGAATACGATTCAGGGAAGCGAGACGGCCATGAGGAATAGCCACACCGCTCCCGACACCGGTTGAGCCCAGCTTCTCCCGTTCACTCAGCGTATTGCACACATCATACGCATCGACATCCGCCAATTCAGATGCTTTATCGGCCAGGATGTTAAACAGCTGCTTTTTGCTGTTGACCTTCACATCCAGCATAATGCCAGATTCATTAAGAATAGTCGCGATGTCCATCATCGGCTCGCGTTGTTGTTACAGAAACAAATTAATCAGGCAGATTTACGAATATCTTGCCGCTCACTCAGTTCGGGGTCAACCCATGCCACATTTCCATCCGAACGCCGATAAATCACATTCAACTGGCCACTCGTTTCGTTGACAAATACTAGTGCCGGCAATTCTCCTAAATCTAAGCGCATCACCGCATCTGGCAGGCTAAGCGTCTCAATAGGCGTACTATTTTCAGCGATCACCAGTGGATTATCCGGCGCCTCATCATCTTCAGCACTGGTATCGATCACATAGCTGGTGCCACTAAGAAGTTCCTTCCGCTTTGCTCCGGACTCCTGCTGATGATCTTTGAGTTTACGCTTGTAACGCCGCAACTGCTTTTCAATTTTATCTGCCGCCGCATCAAAACTGCCATAGGCATCTGTGCCGTCCGCCGAGGCTTTAATCGCCATCTGCTCGTGCGTACCGGTATTCACCACAATATCGACAGAAAAGACATGATGATGCTTGGAGATCACCACCGTCGCCCCGGTCGCCCGATCAATATATTTCGGCACTCCATTGGCAATACGCTCTTCCACATGGCTGCGCAACGCATCACCGACATCCATTTGCTTTCCTGAAACGATAATATGCATATCATACCACTCATTGTTGTTATTGCATTACACATCGCGTTGGCATCGCTAACAAGTAAATCAGCGATCCCCGCATGATGCGACCCGTCATCACATTATGAACGTTCTCGGCACAGGGTCAATGAAATGACGCCACACACATGATGAAGAATTTATTGCAGTTTGGGCAGCTTCACACCAAGCGCATCGGCCAGATGCTCATATTCGCCATAATAAGCGATGCGCCGCAGAAAACGCGGCATAATGCCTGTCCATTTGAATTCACCATGTAATGCACCTTCTTTGGACTCGCCCTTCACTTCAAACTTGAACACATCCTGCAAGGTAATCGTATCACCTTCGATTCCCACCACTTCAGAGAGAAACATCACACGTCGATGCCCGTCACGCATCCGGCTGACCTGCACAATCACATGTAGCGCGGAGGCAATCTGCTCTTTAATCGATTTCGACGGGATATTCAGATTCGCCATTGTAATCATGTTCTCAAGCCGTGCCAGCGCATCGCGCGGGTGATTCGCGTGGATCGTACTCATCGACCCTTCATGACCGGTATTCATGGCCTGCATCATATCGAACGCTTCTTGTCCTCGCACCTCACCGACAATGATGCGATCCGGGCGCATCCGCAGCGCATTTTTCACCAGGTCGCGCATACTGACTTCATCCTCTGGTCGACCACGTGTACTTAATGGTTTTGTTTCAAGCCGCACCACATGTGGTTGTTGCAGCTGCAATTCTGCCGCATCCTCAATGGTGACAATCCGCTCTTCATGACTCACATGCTGTGAGATAGCATTGAGCAACGTGGTTTTACCTGAGCCTGTTCCGCCCGAAATAAGTATAGTTACACGGCATTTAGCCAGAATTTTTAAGAACTCGCATAAGGATTGCGACATATTGGCCTGCTGCGCCATACTGTCGAGCGAGAGCTTTTTCTGCGAGAATTTACGAATGGAAATGCTCGGGCCATCCACCGCCAGAGGGGGAGCAATGACATTCACCCGGCTTCCATCAAGCAGACGCGCATCCACCAGCGGCCGGCGTGGGTCAAGTTTCCGATTCACCTGATGCACAATACCTTCGGCTACTTTGAGTACTTCTTCATTATCCGTAAAAGTGATATCGGTTTGTTCCAGCTTACCGTGACGCTCCACATACACCTTATTCGCTCCGTTGACTAACACGTCATTGACGGTTTCATCGTCAATCATTGGCTGAATCGGCCCCAGATCCTGCAATTGTCGACTAATGCCCTGCTGTGTCATCGAACGACCAGCCATGGCATCGTCACCCACACCTTCATCAGCAATGCCAAGGCCTTTTTTCAATTGCTCTTCCAGGCGCGCGCAGCGCATATCCAACAATCCCACCACACGCTCCACCGTATCGGCCAGCTTGGCAATGGATTGCGTCATATCCTGCTCAGTGGGCTGCATTGCTACCGGAGAGCGCTTTAGATCCAGCACCTTGCTATTCAGCGCATTGATCAGCTTTTGAATTTCCGGTGCGGAGTTCGTGTAAAGTGATGCAAAATGATCACGCGAAATCAGCTCAAGCTCGCATTCCTCAAGCGCACGCGCTGTTTCCATGCGCGGGGCATGCTGTAGCAGCCCAATTTCACCAAACAATGAACCAGGCCCAATAATACCGACATGATCCTGTACATCGCCACCTCCCTGTGCAGCGCGCACCACTTCTACACGTCCACGCTGAACGATATACGCATATTCACTCACATCACCATGCGAAAAGACAATATCTCCGGGCTTGAAGGTAACAATGCTCACAAGGCACTCATCATGATTCAAATCAAGCCCTGACTTAACCACTAATTATTTAACAATGCGTTAGATTGACAAGATAACGGCACAAAAACCGCCCTCAAAGTTATTGAGAAAATTCATTTTATACGGCTGTTGTCATAAAACTGTCATGCGGTAATGGTCTAATGTTAACTGGGATATCATATATCCTGTATGTACTGCGATAATGTAAATAAAACAGGCACAAACGCCCACCATGAACGCTCCGGCCCCTACTGCCGATCCCACCACGCATCTGGAACAAAGCGCCAGACGTGAAAGCCTGTCATATGACGGGCCGCGTGATTATGAGCTTCGCTTTATTGGAAAAGCGAATCGAAAGCAAAAAAATGTTGATATTCAACAGGCTTTCCTGGTGTTGGGCGCCAAAGGAACGGTGAGCGAACAAGAAGCTGAAATTGCCCGCCACCGCCTGGCCTGGGCCGGCATTGACCCCAATCAAGTCTCTGTCAGCTATGTCCCTGAATATAATGACGACAATACCGAGGTCACCGGCTGGCATACAGCGCTGCACCTCAAACATATGGATAAGCAGGGGGACAAGGGCAAGGCGATCAGTCACGAAAAGCTGCTGGGTTCCCTTTCCGATGCAGGATTGATTACGGAACAGACGAAAGAACAGTGCGAAGCTCAGGCCGCTGATATTCAAAAAGGCTTTTTCAAGCGTGTGCGTGAAGATGGCCCCGCCAAGGCTGTCCGTCATAAAACTGCCACGGCAGGGCTGGAGGTGATCGGCTTCACCTATAATATTTTTGATATGGTTTCTGGCCTCTATGGCGAACTCCTCAACCAGAATGCCGTCAAAAATGCCGGCATGGGCGACCGTGCTTTTTTCCTCGCCGCCTGGAGTGGCACGCTCAATATGCTCCTGTTCGGCACCGACAATACTGGCCGCTCACAAATCGACAAAATGTTGGCCGACCGCGACAAGGCTATGGCGAAAGATCCGGCCGCACGCGATTACCTGCCACCGGAAGAAGAACGAGAAAAACCTGGCGTAGTCTCCGCCGCCAATCGCTGGCTCATTGATAATGCACGCCTCAATGGCGTTGCCACCAACGCTGCCTCTGCCAGCGGTCTGGCCTACTCTGCCTACGAAACATCAATGGCACAAGGCAAACCCAATTTGCAGAAAATCGGTCAGGCCACCTCCGCTGCTATTGGCTTCGGCACCTCTACCTTCGTTCAGTCGGTCAGCCGCGAGACGGTAGAAGCCAGGCTCAACGGCAATTTCTTTGGTCGCCTGATCAAAAAACCGGCGCTTGGTGTGTATGACTGGCTGGAAGACCATCCAACCGCTACCGTTGCCTTTGTCCTCGGCCATAATGGTCTTGGCTCCTGGGCGGCACTGCGAAATCGCACGCGCAGTCGTGAGAGGAAAGATGAAATTCGCGCCGAAACCGTCGGCAAACATTATGGTCCCATTGAATCAATTGGGGTTGATCCCGAGACAGGAGCCTTACGTGTTGCCAGTAAGGTCGGTGAAGATGGAGATCCTTGGTCCACTCCGTGGGATATGATCGACGATGAAGGTATCCCATTCTTCAACGAGGCCAAGCGCGTCAGCGACACACTCAAAGATACGATTGCCTATCGCTCTCAAGGCTGGATTGCTAAAGACGCCAAGGGTAACCTACGCCCCTTAACCGAAGCAGAATTCAATTATATCGAAAATTACAGCGGCCCGATTACGCCCGTCCGTAGTGAAGATAATCAGCATGCTCAGGACCTGGCGGAAAAAGAAAAGCGTAGCGGAGAACATGTCTCCCACCGTTCCGTGGTATTGGCCAAGCGCCCCACCGCCGTCTTCTTAAACGCTGATGGTGAAGAAGAAGATTTTGCCGCGCCATTATCGCAACAAGAATTAACAGAAATCCAGCAACAACATTTCACGGCAGAAAAACCAGACTTTACTTCCTTTGTCGGCGAGACAATTACACTCGAATCAACCGGGCGTACCTTCCGTGTAGAACTGCAAACTCCAGTGCTCGAACCGGACGCCGCGCGTCATCTCAGCAGTTACGATGTCGTCACGCTTGATACGACGCCCTACGACAAAAAAAGCGGCCAGTTTCTGGACGACAAACAAGAAACGGTCACCGTCTATAAGCTGCCAACTGAGCATAAGACACATCACGCCACCCATTTGAAGCAAATCGCCGATTATCAGAATAATAATCGCCTGCAAAGTTTCTGGTGGCTCTATTTAATCCAGAATGCCGGTTATGCGCTCTTCAGCAACCTGCCTTTTGCCCTGCTGCCGCGCGACAAAACACCGATTAACCATGAGACGCTATTTACCGAATTTGCCAATGAAATTCTCGATGCTGTGCCCCGCCACCTCGGCAGCACGCCGGAAATACTGGTCGATCAGACCTATGGCCGCATGTTGTGGAACGCCAAATGGATGGCTGACAATCGCAAAATCCGCTATGCCATCCGTAAGGGACATATTCAGATTCCTGAAGGCATGTCCATCGAACAATATATGGTCGAAGGGATTAAACAAGCCTCCGAGGACGTGGCGCGTCTGAGCGGTAAAACCGAAGAACTGCGTATCTGGAAATCACTGCTGAGCGATATTAACCCGGTCATGGCCTATCGCGATCAAACTCAGGGAGAACAGTTGGCAGGTGCAGTCTCGCGCGAACAAACGCAGGCTAACGGTGTAGGCATGCAGTGGATTCCTGGCACACAGATATCACCAGACGCCACCGTTGCCCAAACCGGCAGGCAAACGCAACAGGCACCGGCGGTGGAAAACAATGAGCAAACACAAGAACAAATCGCCCGCATGGCCGAGCTTTATAATCAACGTGGTCTGGGCAACAATCCGTCGCTAAATTGATCTATAGCCGGTTCACTCAGTTTTCGAACAATACGTGAAACGGCGATAAAGCCCGCGACTGCGGGCCGCCCCTTATTGGCGCGTAGAACATCCTACAAATTTCTGTTCAGACATTTGTAGGATAAAATATAGATTAGTCGCGTCTTACAACGCCATTTTCTTCTGTCGACGCCGTTCGACCGATGAGCCAATGCCCATCGCCTCCCGGTATTTTGCCACCGTGCGCCGGGCAACATCAATGCCCTGCTCCTGCAAGATAATCGCAATTTTATCATCAGATAAAATTTTCTTCGGAGGCTCATCATCAATCAGTTTTTTAATCTGCGCCTTCACCGCTTCGCTGGAAATATCCACCGCGCCATCACTGCTTTGCACACCGGAGGTGAAAAAATATTTCAGTTCAAACAAGCCACGCGGCGTCATCATATATTTGCCCGTTGTCACCCGGCTCACCGTGCTCTCATGCACCCCAATCTTCTCGGCCACTTCCCGCAATGTCAGCGGCTTCATATACTGAACGCCATATTTAAAAAACATGCCCTGACAGGAGACAATTTCCTTCGCCACATTGAGAATCGTCGTCGCGCGCTGGTCCAGCGCTTTAACCAGCCAGTTGGCCTGGCTCAGCCGATCCGTGAGATAGTGCTTATCGTCTTTGTCGCACGCATGCTCGCTCACATGTGTATAATATTGGCGGTTGACCAGCAATTTCGGCAACTGGTCATAAGTCAGTTCAATCTTCCAGCCCTTTTTTCCATCCGGAGCCACCATCACATCCGGCCGCGCTTCCTGCACCACTTCCTGCGCAAATTGCAACCCGGGCTTGGGATTCAACTCACGAATCTGCGCCAGCTTGTCACATATCTCCGCTTCGCTCACGCCGCAATGCCGCGCCACTTTCTTGAATTCTCCCTGCCCCAGCAGCTCCAGCGAGGCAAGCACCTCAGCCATCACCTCATCCAGCAGGCCACGCTCCCGGCATTGCAACGTTAAACATTCCCGCAAAGAACGGGCACAAATGCCCGCCGGGTCGCATTGCTGCAATAAATGAATCACCGCCTCCACCTCGTCCGGGCTGCACCCCAGCATGTCGGCCGCATCCATCAACATCGCCTCGCCATCATCCGGCAGATACCCGCTTGGTTCCACCAGATCAATCAGGTAGAGCGCAATCATCCGCTGCGCAGGATCGGCCATATCCACCATCACCTGATCACGTAAATGGTCTTGCAGGCTGGGTGCTTCTGCTACAGTTTGTTCAAGAATATTACCTTCTGGAATTGAGCCACCACCCTGCCCAATATCCCAGTAACCCGCCTCTTCGCTACTGCCGGCAGTCGCTTGTTCCTGCCAATTCGTCGTATCCTCAACATCGAGCGACGCATCCTCATTGAAGCCCTGCGCCTCAGCACGTTCAAAGGTGTCCGCTATCTCGCTATTGTCATCTGTTGAGCTAAATTCAGCATCGTCACGTTCTTTTTCCTGATCAACCACCTCATTCTCCTGGTCAGAGGCCATGAGCAGGGGGTTTTCAATCAATTGCTCTTCCACATAAACCGCCAAATCCGCCGTTGTCATCTGCAACAATTTGATCGATTGCTGCAATTGCGGCGTCATCACCAGCGATTGCTTTTGTGTTAGTTGGAGTGACGGCGACTGCGCCATAACATACCCATCCCTGCTGTTGTTTTTTTACAACTAAGGAAAATAGTAACAGAGATCGGTAAGCAATGCGTTAAAACTGGCAAGGTTTTTGCATAAAATATGATCGATTCATTTCTCTCACATAATAGAATCGATTAGAAAGCGCGACTGCGCGTCGCGCCTTATGGTGCGCAAGGCTTAGCGCTGCTTGAGCGTCGGTGAATTTCTGTTCAGAAATTCTATGAATACGAATAGATAACTGGGTACAAAACTGCACCCAGCCAGGAGTAAAACGCTATTTAATCTTCAGGCGCAGCGATGGCTGGGCACAAACATTACGAGCGCGGTGACGTGTCAAACGCCTCTGCCCGCCAGCGTGCCACGGCATTGCCGACGCTGCGCACACACATATCCTGCTCCACCACACGCCTGACTCGGCCAGGCAACCACTCCGGCACCCCATGCTCTGCCCATGCGGCAAAGGTGACGAAAATAACGGCAATCATCGACAGCAAATAAAGCGAGAAGAATACCAGCGACGCTACCATGTAGAGCGCGATCATCGCACAGGCAGCCGCCCATAAGAAAAACGCATTCCGCCCTATCGCAACCGGAATACGATCCAATGTCTATAAGACTAAACGTTTCATAGCGATGCCCCTATCACTCTTTAGAATGAATCCAATCATAAAGAATGAATAAGGAAATAACCATCTTTATTTTTTAACAGAACGTTAACATCAAACACTAACGTTCAGACAAATCAGAGACTAAACATCTCACCCAGATAGACGCGTCGTACATCGGCGTTATTGACGATCTCTTTGGGGTTGCCTTCAATCAACACCGTTCCATCATGGATGATGTAGGCTCGGTCAATAATATCGAGCGTCTCGCGTACATTATGGTCGGTGATAAGCACGCCTATCCCACGATCTTTCAAATGCGAGACAATATCGCGCACATCCGAGACCGCAATCGGATCAATCCCCGCCAACGGCTCATCCAACAGCATAAAAGACGGGCGTGAGGCCAACGCCCGCGCAATCTCCACCCGGCGCCGTTCCCCACCAGACAGTGCCAGGGCTGGCGTGCGCCGCAAATGAGTGATGGAAAACTCCGCCAGCAACGCATCAAGCATGGTGAGCCGCGCCTCCGGCACCGGCTCATTCACCTCCAGCACTGCCATGATATTTTCTTCCACCGTCAGGCCGCGAAAAATGGATGCTTCCTGTGGCAGATAACCGATTCCCAATCGCGCACGGCGATACATCGGCTGGCCGGTAATATCATTGCCATCCAGATGAATCATGCCGTAATCCGGTTTAATCAAGCCGGTGATCATATAAAAACAGGTTGTTTTACCGGCCCCGTTAGGGCCCAGCAGACCGACCGCTTCGCCACGATGCAGCCGCAAACTGACATCACGCACAACGGGTCGATTGCCATATTGCTTGCCCAGGTTACTGACGACAAGTCCGTGATTTTGATGCACAAGCTGCGGCCCATCATCAACACCGGGCATGGCTGCTCGCCCTATGCTGGCAGCACCCGGCGGAGCCATCATTGGCGTCACATTGCTTGCATAAGCATGAGCTTTTGCCGCCTCTTCCGGGGTATCGGCCGATCGTTTGTCGCGACGCGCTAACCGCACTAAATGCACTCTCTCATCAATCTATCTCTACGCCTTGTAACAAATATATCGCCGAATACCAGCCCGGAAAGCATTTTACATACTCGCTGCATGTGCAGTATCTCTCTGCATCCGGCGCGCTTCGCTTCTTGGTAATCTCACCCCTGCCATGTCTGACGGAATGGTTCCCACCGCAGGCATGACAGACGCCATATCACTTTCTTCAGCCGCTCGCTCATAGGCTAGCAATGCCCCATCCATCACCAGAGTGATACGCGCCTCAAATTCTTCCACCACATCATGTATCTGCTGCCATAATGCCAGATACCTATCTTCGGGCATTTGCTCATAACTTTCGCGTGCCAGTAACTCTCGGTAACGCGATGCCAGCCATAAATGCTGTTGATGCAGCTTATGCAGATAAACTCGTGTCGTGGTGAATGAGACATTGGCTGTGACAATCACATAAAGTGTCAATTCTCGCGCTTTTTTGAACTCTGCCGACTGCAGCAGACCTTCCCACCCTCGCCAGTCGATCTCCTCTGCCGGTATACTCTGTCGCTTCAATGCAATGAGACGCGAGGCACGCTCAATCACCGATCGGTGTTGCAGAATAATATCATCAGCCGCTGAATAGAGTAAATTCAATGTGCTGAGCATCGCCTGACAACGTTCCTGCTGCCGATCCTGACGGCGAGATCGTGTCCTTAGGATGCGCCAACCAGCCCATACGAGACCAAACACCAATGCACCGATCAATCCGGCCATTACCATTGAATTTATGCGTTCTGTTATCTCCATAGCGCACTCTCAGCTAGGCTTGTTCAAGGCATGAGGTTACCACCTTAATGCATGATGGAGATAATTATTAAAGAAATAGTAACGGGTTAGTTATTGGGTACAAACAGACCTTTCACCCGGCCATTGCCATTCTGCCCGGCTTGAGAAGGCTTACTCACCAGCCGCGATCGACCACTGGCCATATCATATTCCATGCCATCACCCTTGAGCACATTTTGCCCTCGCGTCAGCACCACATTACCGAGCAACCTGACTAAACGCCGATCCACATAATATATACCGCGATCTCCCCGCGCCGTCTCGGTCGGCGAAACTAACCGCACCTTGCCGACAACATCCAGACGTGAAATTCGGCTCACAGACTGCGCCGCTGTCGGTTGACTGCCATCCGTATAATAAACAGTCATACGGTCGGCCTGTAATCTAATCTCTCCCTGAATTGCCTCCACATTTCCAGTAAAAATCGCCACCTGCTTTTCCTGCAACACGTCCAGACTATCCGCGGTGATTTCAATGGGCGCATCACCGCTAAGCATGGCTTGCTGTGCCTGAGCCTCATGCGCATTGCCGACCATCAATGCCAATACCGCAATGATGCTAATGATGCGCCACATCATTCGGACTCCAACTCTTCGACGGGATAGACTGTCATGGCAACACCTCCATGAAAACGAATGCGTGACTGTTCAGAGGCCACAATAAAAGCCTCAGCCTGCAATGTGCCCATAGGCCCCTGACCAACCACCTTCTGATTACCGTAAGCGATACGCTCATCCATCTTAATAATCGCAACCGCCGTATTGAATACATACCCGGTATCATGCGCCAATTCGACTCCACCGGCAAGACGGAAGGATTTTTCTTCCATATCCAACGCTCCACGGCGCGCTTTGACATCGAGTAAACTTTGATCATTCATGGTGATGCTTGCATGGAGTTGCTGCAAATCAACCAAATGCGCATCAAGCTGCGTCGCATAGTCGGAAACAAGTGTGAAGGGGCGCCCTTGCTCATCCACCCCTTCAAATCGCGGATTGACCATCACCGGAGGCAGCGATTCACTGTGCTCGGCTCCCATCGTAAAATCAAAACGAAAGCTGTTATCGGTCGCATTCATATAAGCCAGCACACCAATACCAAGCACAAATAATAGCGCAAATAACCCAAAGACATATTTGACAATGCCGAGTATGCGGCGACGGACAATCAAATGTCTCCCGTCAGGAGCCTGGCGCTGCTCTGTTAAAAACTGAAATAATTCACCGGTCATGGATCATTTAACCAATGCCGGCACGCAGACAGTCATGCAGATGAATAATGCCGATCGGCCGCCGATCCGTATCGATGCTGAACAACGTAGTGATTTTGCGCTGGTTCATCACCCCCAGCGCTTCTGCCGCCAGCGCTTCAGGCCGGATGGTCAGCGGGTCATGGGTCATGACGTTTTGCGCCACCTTCTCCAGCATGTCATCCTGCAAATGGCGTCGCAAATCGCCATCCGTGATAATACCTTTCAGTATTCCCTCTGCATCGACAACGGCAACACACCCAAAACTCTTGGATGTCATTTCCAGCAACACATCCGCCATCGGCGTCTCCATCGACACCACCGGCACTCTTTCTTCTCCATGCATCAAATCCCGAACGCGCGTAAATGCCTTGCCCAGCTTACCACCTGGGTGAAAAACTCCGAACTGCTCTTTAGAGAATCCGCGCTGTTCCATGAGTGCCACGGCCAACGCATCGCCGAGCGCCAGCATCATCGTCGTGGAGGTTGTCGGGGCCATCACTTTTTCCCCCTTTGGCGAGGCTTCGGGGATTTCGGGCAATACCAGGCTAACAGTTGCGGCATCCACCAGTACCGACGTATGACGCCGTACCATGGCCACCAACGGAATGCGAAACCGGCTGGTGTAATGAATCATATCCTTCAATTCGGAGGTCTCGCCGGAATTGGACAACACCAGCAGCGCATCTTGCGTGGTGATCATGCCTAAATCACCATGACTAGCCTCGCCGGGATGCACAAAAAACGCTGGCGTGCCGGTTGACGCCAGTGTTGCGGCAATTTTCCGTCCTATATGGCCACTTTTCCCCATACCACTGACAATCAGACGTCCCTTGAGACCATAAATTGTCTCGACCGCCTCGACAAAAGGCTGACCAATAGCATCCGACAATGCTTCCAGCCCGTGAACTTCCTGTCGAATCACACGACGGGCAGATAAAATAATCGGATGAATACGTTTGGTAGGATGGTCTTCCATCACATGATGTGTACTAATCGTTTTTTCTATTACCATCGCATCTTATATCCGCATTTAATGCGCGAATATATCCTGTTCTTCCCATCCTGCCAAATCCAACGCGGCCCTGACGGGCAGAAAATCAAAACAGGATTGTGCTAATTCCATGCGTCCTTCCCGCTCAAGCATCACATCAAGCCTTTGACGCAGTGCGTGGAGATGCAGCACGTCATTTGCCGCATACATAACCTGATCGTCACTTAAGCTCTCTGATGCCCAATCGGAGGATTGCTGCGCCTTTGAAATATCAACCGCAATCAATTCCCGGCATAAATCTTTCAGCCCATGGCGATCTGTGTAGGTGCGCACTAATTTAGATGCCGTTCGTGTACAATAAACACGCGATAGCCTGAGGCCAAGATAACGTTCAATCATCGCCAGGTCGAAACGAGCAAAATGAAAAAGTATCGTACGGTTTTGATCAGAAAGCAATGCCGCCAAATTTGGGGCCGTATACTGCCCCGGGGCAAATTTCACCAGATGGCAGTTCCCATTTGCATCGCATAACTGAACAAGGCAAAGCCTGTCACGCCCAAGGTGCAGCCCGGTGGTTTCAGTGTCAACCGCAACATCGCCTTTTAACACTATATTGTCAGGCAAATCGCCTTCATGCACGGGATATGTCATCTGGATGACCTCATCATCAAATTTTCCTGCATCTACTTCAGATAGCATCGTCACGAGATGGAGAATGTGAAAACATTATCTAGCAGCTATGGAGGTTATCCGTCGAGTAAAGATTAGTTGTCGGGATTGAACATCAGCCCGATATAATTGAGTGGCACACACTC